>DASUWY010000082.1 GCA_036378175.1 Thermoleophilaceae bacterium | reverse complement strand
GCCGGACGGCGCCTCGCGCGCGAGCCAGGCCAG
This sequence comes from Thermoleophilaceae bacterium, assembly GCA_036378175.1. GTDB lineage: Bacteria > Actinomycetota > Thermoleophilia > Solirubrobacterales > Thermoleophilaceae > JAICJR01. Next base: position 33,740 of record DASUWY010000082.1, on the reverse strand, counting down.
GAAGCGCACGACCGCGGCACCGTCGCGCACATGGGCGGCGCGGGCGCCGGCGATCTCGGTCTCGTTCTTGACCGCCTTCATCAGGCTGATCGGGTCCGGCCCCACATCCACCTTGCCGCCGGCGTCCTCGATGCGCCGCTTCGCCTCGTCGCGCGTCAGGTTGGGCAGCGTGCCGGTGAGCACGACGGTCTTGCCGGCCAGCGGGCCCTCGGCCGGCGGTGCGGGCCCCTCCTCCTCCAGGTTCAGCCCGTAGCCGCGCAGGCGCTCGATCATCCCGCGCGTGTGCTCGTCCTCGAGCGTCTCTACCAGCGTGCTGGCGAGCACCGGCCCGATGCCCCCGGTGGCCTCGATCTCCTCCGCGCTCGCGCCGAGCAGGGCGTCGATCGAGCGAAAGCGCTGGGCGAGCGCGCGCGCGTTGACCCAGCCGATGCCGGGGATCCCGAGTCCGTAGAGCACGCGGCTGAACGGCTGCTGCTTCGAGGCCTCGATCGACGCCAGCAGGTTGCGCGCCGAGATCTCGCCGAAGCCGTCGAGCGACACGAGCTGCTCCGCGTTGATCTCGTAGATGTCGGCGAGCCCGCGGATCACGCCCTCGCGCAGGAAGCGGATCGCCGTCTCCTCGCCGAAGCCGTCGATGTCCATCGCGCCGACGAAGTGCTTCACGTGCTGGAGCACCTGCCCCGGGCAGCCCGCGCGGTTGGGGCAGATCGTCCACACGCCCTCCTTGGGCTTCACCGTGGGCGTATCGCACGCGGGGCAGCGCGCCGGCGGCTCCGGCGGCGCCGCCCGGTTCCTCCGCTTCTGCGCCTTCGCCGTCGGCGACACCACCTGCGGGATCACGTCGCCGGCGCGCATCACGATCACCTCGTCGCCGTCGCGAACGTCCTTGCGCCGCAGGTCCTCCTCGTTGTGAAGGGTGGCGAGCTTGACCGTCACGCCCGACACCTGCACCGGCTCGAGCATGGCGAACGGGATCATGTGGCCGGTACGCCCCACGTTCCATGCCACCTGCTTCAGCGTGGTGGTGGCGGTCATCGGCGGGAACTTCCAGGCGATCGCCCCGCGCGGCTCGCGGCCCACCACCCCCAGCGAACGCTGCAGCTCGAGGTCGTTCACCTTCACCACCACGCCGTCGATCTCGAAGTCGAGTGACTCGCGGCGCTCCTCCCACGCCCGGCAGCCCGCCGCCAGCGAGTCGACGTCGTCGTAGACGGCCACGTCCGGGCTCACCTTGAACCCGTGCTCCGCGAGCCACTCGAGGGTCTCCGACTGCGTCTTGAAGGTGTGCCCCTCGAGGGCGCCGACGCCGTAGCACCAGATCGACAGCGGCCTCGACGCGGCCAGCTGCGGGTCGAGCTGGCGGATCGAGCCGGCGGCCGAATTGCGCGGGTTGGCGAACGTGGGCTCGCCCGCGGCAGCGCGGTCCTCGTTGAGCTTCGCGAAGGCGGAGCGAGGCAGGTACACCTCACCGCGCACCTCGAGCAGCTGCGGCGCGCCCTCCACACGCAGCGGGATCGCCTTGATCGTGCGCAGATTCCGAGTCACGTCCTCGCCCACCTCGCCGTTGCCGCGCGTGGCGCCGCGGACGAACACACCGTTCTCATAGACGAGCGAGATGGCGAGGCCGTCGATCTTCGGCTCTGCCTCGTACTCGATCCGGGCGTCCTCCACGCCCTGCTTCTTCAGCTGGTTGTAGATGCGCGTCTCCCAGGCGCGCAGCTCGTCCTCGTTGCGCGCGTTGGCGAGCGACAGCATCGGCTGGAGGTGCGGCACCTCCGTGAACTTCTCGAGCGGCGGCGCGCCCGTGCGCTGCGTGGGCGAGTCCGGGGTGAGGAGCTCGGGATGCTGCGCTTCGATCTCGCGCAGCTCGTTGATGAGGACGTCGTAGTCGGCGTCCGAGATCTCGGGATCGTCGAGGACGTAGTAGCGGTGGTTGTGGTAGTCGAGCTGCTTGCGCAGCTCCTCCACCCGCTGCTGTGGCGTCTGGGTCCTACTCAACCTCTTGCGCGGCAGGTCGGAGCAGGCGGTCGAGGTCGAAGTCCGCGAGCGACTCGATCCCCGACTCGGCCGTCAGGTCGAAGTGCAGGGGCGTGACCGCGATGCAGTTGTCCGCGATCGCGGCGAAGTCTGTGCCCTCCTCGCGCTCGTAGTCCGGATCGTCACCGTAGATGCGGTAGCGGCGGCGGCTGCCCTCCTCCTCCAGCAGGTGGAGCTCGTCGCGATATACGCGCCGTCCCAGCCGGCACACGCGCGCGCCGTTCACCTCGCCGGCCGGGCAGTTGATGTTCAGCAGCGTGCCCTCGGGCATGGGCACGCTCTCGAGCTCCTCGACGATGCGCGCCACGAAGGCCGCCGCCTGGTCGAAGCAGAACTCGCGTCCGAGCCGGAAGTCCAGCTCCCGCATGTTCGACTGCTGGGACACGGCAATTGCCGGCACGCCGAGGACGATGCCCTCGAGCGCCGCGGCCACGGTGCCGGAGTAGGTGATGTCGTCGCCCAGGTTCGAGCCGTGGTTGATTCCCGACACGATCAGCTCCGGCTCGAACTCCACGAGGCCGAGCGCCGCGAAGCGCACGCAGTCCACCGGAGTGCCGTCGGTGGCGTAGCCGGTGGTGCCGTCGGCGAACTCGATCTCGTCCACCCACAGCGGGTGGCGGGTGGTGATCGAGCGCGCCGTGGCGCTCCTGTTCGAATCGGGAGCGATCACGGCCAGCTCCACGCCGGGCACCTGCAGGAGGGCCCTGCGCAGGGTGTTCAGGCCCGTGGCCTGGATGCCATCGTCGTTCGTGAGGAGGACCTTCATTCCGGCCTCTGAGCATAGTGTTCGGCCCCGCCGTGAACGTGGTCCCGAGAGTCCGGCGCCGCTGGCGCCTGTTGCGCCTGCGAGGCGACGCCGTGGAGTGCCCCTGCTGCGGGGGCCACTTCCGCGCGTTCATGCCCGGGCGTGACCCGAACAACCCGATCTGCCCGCGCTGTGGCGCTCAGGCGCGTCACCGTGCGCTGTGGCTGTATCTGCACGAACGAACCCATCTCTTCCACCGTGAAGGCCTGCGCGTGCTGCATTTCGCCCCCGAGCGCGCCCTCGGGACCGCGCTCGCCTCCAACCCCGGCATCCGCTACGTGAGCGCCGACCTCGAGGACCCCGCCGCGATGGAGCACTTCGACATCACGGATATCCCGCACCCCGACGATTCCTTCGACGTGATCCTCTGCATCCACGTGCTCGAACACGTGGAGGACGACCGAGCCGCCATGCGCGAGCTCAGCCGCATCCTGGCGCCGGCCGGCTTCGCGGTCGTCCTGGTTCCGCTCGACCTGGACCGCGCCGAGACCTATGAGGACCCCTCAATCACCGATCCGGCCGAGCGCGAGCGCGCGTTCTGGCAGGCCGACCACGTGCGCCTGTACGGCAAAGACTTCCCCGACCGCCTGCGGGAAGCCGGCTTCGAGGTGACGGTGGATCGCTGGGTGCGAACCCTCGACCCGGAGACCATCCAGCGCTACGGCCTCTTCCCCTTGGAGGACATGTACGTCTGTCGCTAGCTCCAGAACTCATGCCACGCGTCGAGATCCTCCGCCGCCTCCCTGATCTCGGCGACCTTCCGGTCGCGAACCAGGAACGCGAACGTCATCTCGTGGTCGAGCTGTTGCCGGCCCTGTCGCGCGGTCACCCGGGCGCGCACGATCACGCGGTCGCCCTCCTGATCGTACGACTCAGGCAGGATGCGCAGCGTGCCCCCGCAGATGCGCATGATGCGGCCCATCGCGCGGATGGCCCTCGTGCGCCCGCGGTGGTCGCGCCCGCCGATTCGAGGGCTGTCCGCAGGCAGCGAGAGCAGCAGGTCGCGCGTGGTGAGGCGCATCATCGTGACCATGTGGCGGTCGCGCATCGCGTCGAGGAAGTCGCGGACCACCTCGACATTGCCCATCAGTACCGCACGCCCTCGAGGTAGAGGCCGTGCGCCGGAGCGGTATCGCCCGCCTCGGTGCGCGGGCGTCCCTCCAGCAACGCGGCAAATCCGTCCACGTCCCTGCGCTGCCTTCCCACTTCGAGCATCGTGCCCACCAGCGTCCGCACCATGTGTCTCATGAAGGTGTCCGCCTCGATCCAGAACTCGACTGCGTGATCGCCCTCCCCAATCCATTCTGCCCGGAGAACGTCCCGCTCAAATCGCACATGGTCGGTGTCGGTGGGGGTAAATGCGGTGAAGTCGTGGGTGCCCACCAGCGCGGCGGCACAGGCGTCGAGCGCTGCGTGATCGAGCTGGTGCGGCCAGTGCAGCGAGCGCCCGTGCTCGAAGGCGCTGCCGGCCTCCCGTGTGAACACGCGATAGCGGTAGATCCGGCTGCGGGCGTCGCGGCGGGCGTCGAAGCCGTCCGCGGCCGGCTCGCTCTCCAGCACCCGCACGTCCGGCGCCAGGACCCCGTTCAATGCCCTCGCCGTCGCCGGTTCGCCGTCGTGGCTGGCCACCTGACCGCGCGCGTGCACGCCGGCATCCGTTCGCCCCGCCACCGTCAGCTGCACCTCGCGCCGCAGAATTCGCCCGAGCCCAGCCTCCAGCTCGCCCTGCACCGTCCGCAGACCGGGCTGACGCGCCCAGCCCGCAAATCCCGAGCCGTCGTATTCGAGCAGCAGCCGGGCGGTGGCCACTAGCCGCGCTTGCGGGCCACGGTGATGAGGTACTCGTTCTCGATCGCGATGCTGCCGTCCGAGGCCTGGTTGAACTGCTCGATCACGGCGAGGACATCGTCCTTCATGCGCGCCCTGTCCTCATCCGACAGCGCGCGCGCCCGAGCGATTGTGGGGCCCGCGTTGCGGCTGAACTCGAAGAAGGCGTCGGCGGACTCCCACTCCTCGCGGATCGAGCGGCGCTCGAACTGGATCGACGAGGCGAGCTGAGCGAGGCGCTCGCGCGCCACCTCCTCGCGACCCCACAAGGTCCCCGGAGGCGCGCCCTCTGGCATTGGCACGTACTTGCCTCCGAGCGCGAAGACGGTGCCCTGAAATCCGTCCGGCGTCCACGCCGTGAGCCCCACGGTGCCACCAGGCTTCACCACCCGGAACATCTCCGCCGCGGCCACCTCCGGCCGCGGGGCGAACATCGCGCCGAACACAGACGCGCAGCAGTCGAAGCGGCCGTCCTCGAACGGCAGCTCCTCCACGTCGGCCACGTGCCACTCCACGTCGTAGCCCTCCTCGGCGCTTCGCGCACGTCCCAGCTCTACCTGCGCCGGCGTGAGATCGCTCGCCACCACCGCCGCGCCCTCACGGGCCGCAAGCAGCGCGAGGTTGCCGTTGCCGGCCGCGACGTCCAGCACCTCCTGCCCGGCCGAGATCGCGCACGCGTCCACGAGCGCCTGCGCCGCGGGCAGGATCTCCCGCGCGATCTCCGAGTAGTCGCCCAGCGACCACGCCTCTCGCGTGCGCGCCTTGAACTCCTCCGCGAAGTCGGTCACGGGCCGGTCAGACCAGCTCGAGCAGCACCATCTCGGTGGCATCCGAGCGGCGCGGACCCAGCTTGAGGATGCGGGTGTAGCCGCCCGGCCGCTCCGAGTAGCGCGGCGCGATCTCCTCGAACAGCTTGTAGACCACGTACTTGTCCTGGCCTAGCCGCGCCATCGCCTGGCGGCGGGCATGCTGGTCACCCCTCTTGGCGAGGGTGATCAGCCGCTCGAGGTCCGGCTTGACCGCCTTGGCCTTGGCCTCGGTGGTCTCGATCCGCTCGTGCGTGATCACCTCTCGCGAGAGGTTCATCAGCAGCGCCTTGCGATGCGAGGCGCTGCGACTGAGCTTTCCGCGGTCCTTCTGGTGACGCATGGGCCCTGGAGTCTACGGAAGGGGCTAGCCCTGCCGCAGGTGCAGGCCGCGCGCCTCGAGGGTCTCAATGACCTCCTCGATCGACTTGCGGCCGAAGTTCGGGATCGCGTTCAGCTCGGACTCTGACTTCTGGAGCAGCTCACCCACGGTCTGGATGCCCGCGCGCTTGAGGCAGTTGTACGAGCGCACGCCCAGCTCGAGCTCCTCGATCAGGATGTCGTCCATCCCGCCCGGAGCGCGACCACCGGGCGCCGGGCCCGCGGCCGCGACTGCATCGAGCCCGCCGTCAACGCCGCCGCGCAGCGCCTCGAGGCGCTCCTGGTCGGTGAAGATCGAGAGGCTCTGGATGAGGATCTCGGCCGCCTCGCGCAGAGCCGCCTGCGGCTCCACCGAGCCGTCGGTCTCGATGTCGAGGGTGAGCTTGTCGTAGTCGGTGCGCTGGCCCACACGGGCGGCCTCCACCTGGTAGGCCACGCGCTTCACGGGCGAGAAGATCGAGTCAATCGGGATCACGCCGATCGGCTGGTCGTCGGTCTTGTTCTCCTCGGCCGGCGAGTAGCCGCGCCCGCGCCCGATCGTCAGGTACACCTCGAGCTTGGTCTTCTTCTCGAGGGTGGCGATGTGGGCGTCCGGGTTGAGGATCTCCACACCCGAGGGCAGGTCGATGTCCTTGGCGGTGACCTCGCCCGGGCCGGTGGCGATCAGCGGCGCCTCGATCTCGGTGGCGTCCGTGTGCATGCGGCACACCACCTCCTTGAGGTTGAGGACGATGTCGGTCACGTCCTCCTTCACGCCGGAGATCGTGGAGAACTCGTGGGCCACGCCCTCGATCCTCACGCTCGTGACAGCGGCCCCGGCGAGAGAGGAGAGCAGCACCCGCCGGAGCGAGTTGCCGAAGGTGTAGCCGAAGCCGCGGTCGAGCGGCTCGATCGTGAAGGTGCCGTGGTTGTCCTCCACGTTCTCGGCGGAAATCTGAGGGGTCTGAAACTCGAGCATGAGGTGGGATTCCTTCGCGTCTGGGCTTACCGCGGGCCGCGCGTACGCGGCACGGAGCGGCAGCGGGTCACTACTTCGAATACAGCTCGACGATGAGCTGTTCCTGCACCGGAGTGTCGATCTCCGACCGCTCCGGGAGGCGCAGAATCTTCGCCGTGAGCCCGTCGTGATCGGCCTGGAGCCAGGCCGGGACGACGGAAATAAGTTCGGTTGCGTCGCGGATCACCTGGTCGGCCCCGTTACTGCTCGACTTGAGAGCGATCACGTCGCCTCCGCGGACCTGGTACGACGGGATGTTCACCCGGCGCCCGTTGATGGTCCAGTGGCCGTGCAGCACGAGCTGCCGGGCCTGCCGCCGTGAGGAGGCGAAGCCGAGCCGCACCAGCACGTTGTCGAAGCGCGTCTCGAGCAGCCTGAGCAGGTTCTCGCCCGTCACGCCAGGCTGGCGGCTCGCCTTGTCGTAATAGCGGGCGAACTGCTTCTCGAGCACTCCGTAGAAGCGCTTGGCCTTCTGCTTCTCGCGCAGCTGAAGCCGGTACTCCGACTGCTTCGCGCGCCCGCGGCCGTGCTCTCCAGGCGGATAGGAACGCCGCTCCACTCCGCACTTGTCGGTGAGGCAGCGCTCGCCCTTGAGGTAGAGCTTCATGCCCTCGCGGCGGCACTGCTTGCACTGTGCTCCACGATCGCGGGCCATCAGACACGCCTCCTCTTACGCGGCCTGCATCCGTTATGCGCTTGAGGAGTCACATCACGGATGCTGGTCACTTCCAGCCCGGCGGCCTGGAGCGAGCGGATCGCGGTCTCGCGCCCGGAGCCCGGGCCCTTGACGAAGACCTCGACCTTCTGAAGGCCCTGCTCCATGCCCTTCTTGGCCGCCGCATCGGCGGTGACCTGGGCGGCGAAAGGAGTGGACTTGCGGGAGCCCTTGAAGCCGGCGCCGCCGGCGGACTCCCAGGCGATCACGTTGCCCTCCTTGTCGGTGAGCGACACGATCGTGTTGTTGAAGCTTGTCTTGATGTGGGCCTGGCCGAAGGGGATGTTCTTCTTCACCCGCCGCCGGCCGCGACCGCGTGCTGGCCTCTGCTGCGCCACGCTACTTCTTCACCTTCTTCTTTCCGGCCACCTGCATCCGCTTCGGGCCCTTGCGCGTGCGCGCGTTCGTCTTGGTGCGCTGGCCGTGAACCGGCAGGCCACGGCGGTGACGGAGCCCGCGGTAGCAGCCGATCTCCATCAGGCGCTTGACGTTCTGCGAGCGCTCGCGGCGAAGGTCGCCCTCGACGGTGAGGTCGCGATCGATCGCCTCGCGGAGCTTGACGACCTCGTCGTCGGTGAGGTCCTTCACGTAGGTGTCGGGGCTCACGCCGGTCTGGCTCAGCACCTGACGCGACAGCGAGGGACCGATCCCGTAGATGTAGGTGAGCCCTACCTCAACCCGCTTGTTGAGCGGGATGTTGATGCCGGCGATGCGCGCCACTAACCCTGCCTCTGCTTATGGCGTGGGTTCTGACAGATCACCAGCACTGCGCCGTGGCGGCGGATGATCTTGCACTTCTCGCACATGGGCTTGACTGACGCTCGGACCTTCATCGCTCCGCAATCTATTGGGACAAAGAGAAATAGCGCAAAGCCCAGGAGACGGCTTCGCGCCGGAAAGGCACGCGTAAAGATAGCAGCCGCCGTGCGGCCGTCGGCCCCCCGTCAGGCGGCGCGGCGCGCCTCCTCGAGGTGCCAGGGCGTGCATATGACTGGGCCCTCCGCCGTGATGGCCACGGTGTGCTCAAAATGAGCGGCCAGAGAGCCGTCCTGAGAGTACACGGACCAGTTGTCGGATCCCATCCGGACGGCGTGATCGCCAGCGTTCACCATGGGCTCGATCGCCAGGACCATGCCCTCCGCGAGCTCCACTCCGGTGCCGGGATCGCCGTAGTTGGGGATCTGCGGATCCTCGTGCATGTCCCGGCCGATCCCGTGCCCCACGAGCGAGCGCACCACGCTGAAGCCGTCCTGCTCGACCCGCCGCTGGCAGGCATTCGACACGTCGCCGAGATGGTTGCCGGGACGGCACTGCTCGACAGCCTCGAACAGGGCGGCGCGGGTGGTATCGAGCAGCTGGCGCGCCACGGAGCTCACCGGGCCCACCGGCACCGTGATCGCGGCGTCCGCCACCCAGCCGTCGAGCACCACGCCGACGTCGATCGAGAGGACATCGCCGCGCTCGAGCTTGTAGGGACCTGGAATCCCGTGCACCACCATCGAGTTCGGGGACGTGCAGATCGACCCAGGGAAGCCGCGGTAGCCCTTGAAGGCCGGCGACGCGTTCTGCGAGCGGATGAAGCGCTCCGCCGCCTCGTCGAGATCCTTGGTCGTCACACCGGGGCGCGCCTTCCCGCGCAGCATCGTCAGACAGCGGGCCAGGATCTGCCCCGCCGCCTCGATCTTCGCTATCTCCTCGCGTGACTTCTTGATGATCATCGGCTCTGAAGGGAGAGCTTAGAGATCTCTCAAGCCACCGCCGGATTTACAGCTCGTCCTCGAGCCTCAGCGTGGCGAGCGTCGCCCGAATGTGGTCGTGAACCTCGCCCGGAGGGCGCGCGGCGTCGAAGCGGCGCAGGATTCCCTGGTCGTCGTAGTGCTTCACAAGGGGGGCCGTCTCGCTGTGGTAGACCTCCAGCCGCCTGGCGATCGTCTCCGGCTTGTCGTCATCGCGCTGGATCAGCCGGGAGCCGTCCTGGTCGCACACGCCCTCGCGCTTCGGCGGGTCGAAGTCCACGTGGTAGAGGTGGCTGTTCTTCACGCAGATGCGGCGACCGGAGAGGCGGCGGATCACCTCCTCGTCGGGAGCGTCGAGCAGCAGCGCGGCGGTGAGCCTGCGGCCGAGCTTGTCCATGCCACGTTCCAGCACCTCAGCCTGGCCGAGCGTGCGGGGGAAGCCGTCGAGAATGAAGCCATCGGCCGCCTCGGAGCTGTCGATCCGCTCCATGATCACCTCGCAGATCAGGTCATCCGGCACGAGGTCGCCGCGGTCCATGTACTCCTTGGCCTTCTTGCCGAGCTCCGTCTCGCCCTTCACCGCAGCGCGCAGGATGTCGCCGGTGGCGTAGTACGGCAGGTCGAAGTCGTCGATCAGCCGCTCCGCCTGGGTGCCCTTGCCGGCGCCTGGCGGTCCGAGGAGTATGAGGTTTAGCTCAGGCAAGGCGCGCAAGAGTATCGCGGACGCTTGTGGCTGCGCTCGGGCAGCGGATGGGTTGCCTTCTCTGCGAGCGATCGGCTTCGCCGATCGAGTAGTACGCCGAGAAGGCAACCCATCCGCTCCCCGGCGTCCACAGCTGCTGGTTGAGCTGGCTAGCTGAGGAGTTGTTGGGCGATTGTTGCTGTGTCGAAGTACACGCGTTCGCAGACGAGGCTTTCGCCTTCGAAGATGAAGAAGGCTGCGCAGCGGCATTCGAAGGCCTTGCCTGTTGGCTCGATGCCGCGGAGCGGGCCCCTGTGGGTGCCGCGCAGCCAGAACTCGGCGATTACCGCGTTGTCGGCGTGGTGGAGCGCGATGAGCTCGTTGCGCTGGTCGGGGAACGCGGTGCGAGTCTCCTTGAAGTAGCGCGATACCTCCTCGGGCCCGTCGTAGACGTCCCCTGTTGGGACGATCTCGTAGCGGGGATGCTCGAAGGTGCCGAGCGTCACGTCGAACTCGTGCCGGTTCTCCGACTCCATGTGCTCCCGCACGAGGGCCTCGCGGCTTGCCCTGAGATCCATATGCGGAACCTAACCGCGAACGGATTGGTACGCGTCCGTTGCAGAGTTGTCGCACCCACGTCTGGAGATGTCACATCGCGCCCGTAAGGGTGGGCAAATGACCAATCCACCCACACCCACCGAGGCCGAGGCCCACCTCAGACAGTTGCTCACGGACAACGACATGCCGCAGCCCGACGAGGTCCTCCACCACCCAGCCGAAGTCGTATTCCTCTTCCACGAGCAGAAGCTCGCCGTGACAGTCGAGCTAACAGACAACTGGCTGGACAACGCCAACGGACTCCGAGCAGATGCTTGGGGAGGCGCCGAGCTCAAAACAAGCAATGAGGAGAGGAGCTAGAAGCACCAGCAACGACCGAGAGGCCGGGCCGACGATGCTTCCCTCTCTGGGTACTACTCGATCGGCGGATCCGGCCGAACCGCCTACTTCAGGAAGCCCTCGTAGTTCCGCATCATCATCTGCGCCTCCAACTGTTTCATGGTGTCCAAAGCCACCCCCACCACGATCAGGATCGAGGTGCCTCCGAAGAAGAAGTTGGCGCTGGTCTGGTTGATGAGGATGGTCGGGAGCGCGGCCACGGCGGCGAGGTAGAGCGCGCCGGGGAACGTGAGCCGGGCGAGGATGCGGTCGAGATATTCGGCGGTGGGCCTGCCTGGCCTCACCCCTGGGATGAAGCCGCCGTACTTCTTGAGGTTGTCGGCCTGCTCCACCGGGTTGAAGGTGACCGCGGTGTAGAAGTACGTGAAGAGCACGATCAGGATCGACTCGCCGATGATGTAGGCGGTCCCGTTCGGGTTGAAGAAGACCGAGAAGTCGCGGGCCGCCTTCGAGTGGATCAGCTCCCCGATCGTCGGCGGGAATGCCATCAGCGACGCCGCGAAGATCACCGGGATCACGCCGGCCATGTTCACGCGCAGCGGCAGGTAGGTCGAGCCGCCACCGGACATGCGCCGGCCGACCACGCGCTTTGCGTACTGCACAGGGATCCGGCGCTGGCCCTCCTGGATGAACACGATCGCCGCGATCACCGCGAGCGCGATCAGCGGCATCATCACCTTGAACACCTGGTCGGGGTTGTTCCACCAGGCGGTGACGCCGTGCGGGATGCGCGCGACGATGCTGGCGAAGATCATCAGCGAGATGCCGTTGCCGATGCCGCGCTGCGTGATCAGCTCGCCGAGCCACATCACGAACACCGTTCCCGCGGTGAGCGTGAGGACGATCAGCAGGACGGAGCCGATGTTGAAGTTGTTCACGACCTTCGTATTGGCGTCGCTCGCGAAGGTCCTGAACAGGAACACGTAGCCGATCGACTGCGCGAAGGCGAGCGCGACCGTGAGGTAGCGCGTGTACTGGGTGATCTTCTGCTGCCCCACCTCGCCCTCGTTCTTCAGCTTCTCGAGCGAGGGCACGACCACCTGCAGGAGCTGCAGGATGATCGAGGCGGTGATGTAGGGCATGATCCCGAGCGCGAAGATCGCGAAGCGGGAGAGGCTTCCGCCGGAGAAGAGGTTGAGGAAGCCGAGCACGTTCGAGCCACCGAACTGCGACTGGATGCCCTTCACCGCGTCGATGTTGATGCCCGGCGCCGGGATGTACGCGCCGAAGCGGTACACCGCCATCATGGCCGCCGTGAAGGCGATCTTCTTCCGCAGGTCTGCGATCCGGAACGCGTTGAGGAAGGTTCCGAGCATGGTGCGAGGTTAGCTCTCGACGATGGTGCAGACGCCCCCGGCGGCCTCGATCTTCTCGCGCGCGCTGGCGGAGAAGGCGTGGGCGTGGACCGTGAGCTTCTTCTTCAGCTCGCCCTGACCGAGGATCTTGACCGGGACGCCCTTGCGGGTGGCGAGGCCCTTCTCCACGAGCGCGGCCGGGTTGACCTCGGCGCCGTCGTCGAAGCGCGCCTCGAGATCGCGGAGGTTCACCGGCTGGGTGTGCGTGCGGAAGTTTTCGAAGGGCATGGACTTCTTCATGTGCGGGCCGCGCAGCTTGCGCATCCGCATATGGATCGGCATCTGGCCGCCCTCGGCGTTCGGCCGGCTCTTGTAACCGGAACGCGCGCCGGCGCCCTTCTCGCCGCGGCCCGAGGTCTTGCCCAGGCCGGAGCCCTCGCCACGGCCGACCCGCTTGCGCGGACGGCGACTGCCCGGCTTCGGCTTCAGTGAGTGCAGTCCGATCTCGGCGGCCATCTCAGACCTCCTCGACCTTGATCAGGTGCGAAACCGAGCGAACCGTGCCCATCACGGTCGGATGGTCCGGCCGCTCCACGCTCTTGCCGATCCGGCCGAGACCAAGCGACTGGAGCGCGCCCTTCTGGCGCGGGTTGGTCCCGTTCGTGGACTTCACCTGGGTGATCCGCAGAGTGGCCATCACGCAGAGGCCTCCTCGCCGGCGGGGCCGCCGGAAGCGGAACCCGAAGCGGGCTCACCCGGAGCTGCGGTAGGGGCATTCGCCTCGGCTGGCGCGGCATCGGAGGCAGCAGGCTCGCTTGGAGCCTCATCCCCTGCGACCTGCGAGCTGTCCTCTGCGACCTCCTCCGTGCCCTGAGCGTCAGACCCGTTCGGACCGATGCCGAGAACCTCACGCACGGTCAGCCCACGGAGGTCGGCCACCTGTTCCGGCGACCGCAGCATCTGCAGCGCCGTGACGGTGGCCTTCACGAGGTTGATCGGATTCTGACTGCCGAGTGACTTCGACAGCACGTCGTGAATGCCCGCGAGCTCGAGCACCGCACGCACCCCGCCACCGGCGATCACGCCGGTACCTTCGGAGGCCGGCTTCAGGAAGACGCGCCCCGCGCCGTACACGCCCGTGACCTCGTGGGTGATGGTGGTCTTGTACATCGGCACCTTGAAGAGGTTCTTCTTCGCGCGCTCAACGCCCTTCTGGATCGCGAGCGGCACCTCATTCGCCTTGCCGTATCCCACGCCCACGACCGAGCGCTCGTCGCCCACCACCACCAGCGCGGTGAACGAGAAGCGGCGGCCGCCCTTGACCACCTTCGCCACGCGGTTGATCTCCACCACGCGCTCCTGGAGGTCTCCGGCGGGCGCTACTGCTGTCCTGTCTCTTGCCATAAGTCTCGTCCGAGGGTATCGAAGGGTTAGAAGCGGAGCCCGCCCTCACGGGCCCCATCGGCGAGCGCCTTCACGCGGCCGTGATAGCGGTAGCCGCCGCGGTCGAAGACGCAGGTGTCCACGCCCTGCTCCTTGGCGCGCGCCGCGAGCAACTCGCCGGCGCGCTTGGCCTGCTCGCCGCGGGCGAGCGCGCTGAGGTCCTTCTCCGTCCAGGTGACGGCGGCCACGGTGTGGCCCTTGTCGTCGTCGATGAGCTGCGCCTGGATGCCGCGGTTCGAGCGGAACACCGACAGCCGCGGCCGCTCCGCGGTGCCGCGCACCTTCGCGCGCACGCGGCGACGGCGGCGCAGACGCTGGGCGGGCTTGGTGGTGACGCTCATGCGCGCTTACCGACCTTCCTCGCCACGTACTCGCCGTCGTAGCGGATGCCCTTGCCCTTGTAGGGCTCGGGCGGGCGGACCTTGCGGATGCGCGCGGCCACCTCGCCGACGGCCTGCTTGTCAATACCGCGCACCACGATCTGCGTGGGCTGCGGTACCTCGAAGTCGATGCCGTCCGGCGCCGGAATCTGCACCGGATGCGAATAGCCCACCGAGAGCTCGATGTCGCGCCCGCGAAGTGCGGCGCGGTAGCCCACTCCCTGGATCTGCAGGCGCTTCTCGTAGCCCTCGGTCACGCCCTGGACCATGTTGAAGATCAGGCTGCGGGTGAGCCCGTGGAGCGCGCGGTGCTCGCCGCGGTCGGTCGGCCGCTTGACGACGATCGTGCCGTCCTCCTGCTCGATCTGCATCTCGCGCGACACGCGCTGCTCGAGCTCGCCCTTCGGCCCCTTGACGCGCACGACCTCGGGCTCGATGAACACATCGACTCCAGTCGGCACGGGGATGGGGAGCTTTCCAATACGGCTCATGACTCAGATCACCAAACGTACGCGACCACTTCGCCGCCGACGCCCTCGCGGCGAGCGTCGTGGCCGGTCATCACGCCCTTCGAGGTGGAGATGATGGCAGTGCCCATCCCGCCGAAGACCTTCGGCACCTGACCCGCGGCCACGTACTCGCGCCGGCCCGGACGGGACACACGCTTTAGGCCGGTGATCACCGGCGCGCGCTGCTCGGTGTACTTGAGCCGCACGCGCAGCGTCTGGCCCACACGCGCGGGCTCCGTGGAGAAGTCCTCGATGTAGCCCTGCTCCTTGAGGATGCGGGCGACCTCCGACTTGAACTTCGAGTGCGGGATGTCCACGTACTCGAAGTCGGCCTCGAGCCCGTTGCGAATACGGGTGAGCAGGTCGGCTAGCGGGTCCGTCATCGACATGGCGTTACCAGCTCGACTTGGTGAGTCCGGGGACGTAGCCCTCGTGCGCCACCTCGCGCAGGCAGATCCGGCAGAGGCCGAACTTGCGGAAGTACGCGCGCGGGCGACCGCACCGCTTGCAGCGGTTGTAGTTGCGCGTCTTGTACTTGGACTTGCGCTGCTGGCGCACCACTTGGGAAGTCTTTGCCACTAGCTCTCCTTCGCACCGGCTTCGGTGCGCTCGTCTGTCTGTCCCTCCGCGGGGCGGCTCGCCTCGGCGCCCTCCGCGGAGTCCTCGCCACCGGCCTCCGGGGGCTCCGGCGGCTTGGCATAAGCATCTGGGTTCTCTTCCTTGAGCTGCTCGAGCGCGGCCTGCTCGGCCTCCGCGCGCTGGCGAGCCTCCTCCTTGCGACGCTCCTCCTCTGCGGCCTCTTCGGCGGCGGTGTCCTCGCCGGGCCGGCCCTCGTGCGCGAACGGCATTCCGAGCGCCTCCAGTAGCGCGAATGCCTCCGCGTCCGTCTTCGCGGACGTGGTGATGGTCACGTCGAGGCCGCGAACCTGGTCGATCGCGTCGTAATCGATCTCCGGGAAGATGATCTGCTCGCGCACGCCCATCGAGTAGTTGCCGCGTCCGTCGAACGAGCGCGGGTTGAGGCCGCGAAAGTCGCGGATGCGCGGGATCGCGATCGAGGTGAGGCGATCGAGGAACTCCCACATGCGTGCGCCGCGCAGCGTCACCGCCACGCCGATTGGCATGCCGTCGCGGATCTTGAAGGCCGCGATCGACTTACGGGCCACGCGGACGTTCGGCTTCTGGCCGGCGATGGTCGCGAGCTGCTCCTGCGCGTTCTCGAGCAGCTTCGTGTCCTGCTTCGCCTCGCCCACTCCCATGTTCAGCGTGATCTTCTCGAGGCGCGGAGCCTCCATCACGCTCGAGTACTTGAAGCGGTCGCAGAGGCGCGGCCGGATCTCCTCGAAGTACCGCTGCTTGAGGCGCGGGTTGATCTTTGGCTCGGCAACGGGCATGGCTAGTCGATGGCCTCCCCAGAGCGCGCGGCCACACGCTTGCGATGGCCGCCCTCCCGGCTCACGCGCACGCGCGTGGGATCGCCGGACTTTGGATCCAGGAGCATCACGTTGCTGATGTGGATGGGGCCTTCCTTCTCGATCACTCCGCCGCTCAGCTCGCTCGAGCGCTGCGTGTCGCGCAGTGTGGTGGGGCGCTGGTGGCGCTTGATGATGTTCGCGCCCTCCACATAGACACGCTGGTTCTTCACGTCCACGCGCAGCACGCGACCGGTCCGGCCCTTGGACTTGCCGGAGATCACCTTCACCATGTCGTCTTTGCGGATCTTCAGAGCCATCGTGTGTCCTACAGAACCTCGGGTGCGAGGCTCACAATCTTCATGAAGTTTCTTTCCCGGAGCTCCCTCGCCACGGGGCCGAAGATTCGGGTGCCGCGCGGGTTCTTCTGCGGGTCGATCAGGACGGCCGCGTTCTCGTCGAACGCGATGTAGGTGCCGTCCTCGCGGCCGAACTCCTTCTTCGTCCGCACGACGACCGCCTGCACCACCTCGCCCTTCTTGACCGACCCCTGCGGGATCGCCTGCTTGACGGTGCCGACGATGATGTCGCCCACACCAGCGTAGCGGCGGCGCGACCCGCCGCTCACGCGGATGCAGAGGATCTCGCGCGCGCCGGTGTTGTCGGCGACCTTGAGTCGAGTCTCGGCCTGGATCATCCCTACCTCGCCCTCTCGAGAATCTCGACGAGCCGCCAGCGCTTGGTGCGGCTGATAGGCCGGGTCTCGATCACGCGCACCGTGTCGCCCTCATGTGCCTCGTTGCGCTCGTCGTGGGCGTGCAGCGTGGAGGAGGACCGGACGATCTTCTTGTAGGTGCGGTGCCGGCGGGCGGTGTCGATGCGCACCGTGATCGTCTTGTCCGGCTTAGCCGACACGACGATGCCCTGGCGCACGCGCGCGGCACCCGAACCCTTCTCGGCCGGCTCGAGTTGCGGCGCCGCGGCACGCGGAGCAGCGGCGCGCTTCTCGCGCTGCTTCTGGCGATAGGAGCGGCGCACCTTCGCGAGGTGCTCCCGACGCTCGGCACGCTCGCCGGCGCGCTCCTCGGCCGTGCGCTGCGGGCGCGCCTCGCCACTGTGCTGCGAGCGAGCGCGCTTGCGCGCCTCCTTGGGATGAAGTTGTTCGGCGGGCTCAGCAGCCTCGGCCGCGGGAGCCTCAGCCGCAGGGGCCTCCTCGGCCGGAGCCTCCTCAGCCGGAGCCTCCTCAGCAGGAGCCGCGGCCTCCTCGGCCGGCGTCTCCTCAGCCGCAGGCGTCTCGTCGGCGGGAGCCTCCTCGGGGGCGGGAGCCTCCGGCTCTGCCGGCTGCGGGCTGCCCTCTGTGGGCTCGGCGGCGTCAGCCGCCGTTTGCTCGTTCTCTTCGATCATGCCTTCTGTCTCTTCAGTTCTCTGTCGACGTCGATATCGCGCGAGTGCGCGACGGTGAGGCCGCGCGCCAGCTCGCGCTTGGTCTCGCGCAGGCGCGCGGTGTTCTCGAGCTGGCCGGTGGCGTGCTGGAAGCGCAGGTTGAACAGCTCCTGGCGCTTGTTCCCGATGAACTCCACGAGCTCCGGGTCCTGCATGCTGTTCGCGTCAGTCCGCTTCACTGCTCCTGACCCTCTCGCACGACGAACTTCGTCTTCACGGGGAGCTTGTGGCCGGCGAGGCGCATCGCCTCACGCGCGAGCGGCTCGGGCACGCCGGCCAGCTCGAACATCACGCGGCCCGGCTTGACCACGGCCACCCAGCCCTCGGGCGAGCCCTTGCCGGAGCCCATGCGGGTCTCGGCCGGCTTCGCCGTGACCGGCTTGTCCGGGAAGATGTTGATCCAGACCTTGCCGCCGCGCTTGATCTTGCGCGTCATCGCGATTCGGGCCGCCTCGATCTGGCGGTTGGTGATCCAGCCGCGCTCGAGCGTCTTCAGGCCGTACTCGCCGAACTCCACGCGCACGCCGCCCTTGGAGTTCCCGGGCATGCGGCCGCGATGCTGCTTGCGGTGCTTGACTCGCTTGGGCTGAAGCATCGGTTAGCGACCTCCTCCAGGGCCTCCGCCACCGGCGCGCGGGCCACGGCCTCCGCCGCCGCCACCGCCGCGACCACCGCGACCGGGACCACCCGGTCCGCCGCCACGGCCGCCGGGACCGCCACCGCGACCACCGCGACCGGGACCGCCCGGTCCGCCACCGCGGCCACCGCGGCCACCACGGCCGTCGCGACCACCGCGGCCGCCGTCACGGCCACCGCCACCGCCGCCACCAGCGGCGGCCTGCTGCGGGGCCTCGATCTGGGTCAGGTCCTGCGCGAAGCCCGAGGGCATGATCTCGCCCTTGTTGATCCACACCTTCACGCCGATGCGGCCGAAGGTGGTGCGGGCCTCGTAGAAGCCGTAGTCGATGTCGGCACGCAGCGTGTGGAGCGGCACGCGGCCGTCCGAGTAGCCCTCGGTGCGCGCCATCTCGGCGCCGCCGAGCCGGCCGGACACCTGGATGCGGACGCCCTTGGCGCCGGAGCGCATCGCTGAGGTGAGCGCGCGCTTCATCGCGCGCCGGAACGCCACGCGGTTCTGGAGCTGCTCGGCCACCGACTGCGCCACCAGCTTCGCGTCGAGCTCGGGACGCTTGATCTCGAGGATGTTCACCTTCACCGACTTGCCGGTCATCCGGTGAAGCTCGCGGCGCAGGGCGTCCACCTCGCTGCCGGACTTGCCGATGACGATGCCCGGGCGAGCGGTGTGGATGTTCACCTCCACCTCGCTCTTGTTCTTCTTGATCGTGATGTCAGAGAGGCCGGCGTGCGCGAGCTTGCCCTCGATGTGATCGCGGATGCGGACGTCCTCGAGCAGGTAGTTCGAGAACTCGCGGTCGTTGAACCACTGCGACTTCCAGTCGTGGATGTAGCCGACCCGCAGGCCTTCTGGATGAACTTTCTGACCCATGTTGTGTCGACTACTCCTTCGGCGAAAGCTGGATGGTCATGTGGCTCGTGCGCTTGCGAATCCGCGTGGCGCGGCCGAGAGCGCGTGGACGGTAGCGCTTGAGCGTGGGCCCCTCGTCGACGTAGGCCTTGCGGATCACGAGGTCGTCGGCGACGAGCTCGTGGTTGTTCTCCGCGTTCGCCACGGCCGACTCGAGAAGCTTGAGTACATCGACGGCCGCCGCTCGTGGCGTGTGCTGAAGGATGGCACGCGCCTCGTCGATCGACTTGCCGCGGATGTGGTCGACCACTAGCCGCGCCTTGCGCGGCGCATGCCGCACATACTTGGCCTGCGCCCGCACGACCACGGTGCCGTCGGCAGCGCGCGGCGCCGGCGCCTTCTTGTGCACCGGAGCAGCGGTCTCGGAAGAACGACGACGGCGCGACGGCTTGGCCTCCTCAGCAGGAGTCTCCTCAGCGTCGGCTTCTTCAGTCCCGGTCTCCTCGGCCTCGGCCTCGGCAGCGGGCTCCTCGGCGGCGCTTGCCTCCGGAGCAGGGGTCTCTTCCTCAGCCTTCTTCCGCCGGGTGCGGCGCGGCTTCTTCGGAGTCTCCTCCGCGGCCTCGGCCTGCTCCTCCGCGGCCTGCTCCTCTGCGCTCTGCTTCTCTTCTTCGCTCATCGCATTCTTGCCTTGTCGGAGCCCGCGTGGCCTCGGAACAGCCGCGTGGGAGCAAACTCGCCCAGCTTGTGCCCGACCATCGACTCGGAGACGAACACGGGCACGTGCTTGCGGCCGTCGTGAACGGCGATGGTGTGGCCCACCATCTCCGGGAAGATCGTGGAGGCCCGCGACCAGGTCTTGATCATCTGCTTCTGACCGGAGGAGTTCATCGCCTCGATGCGGTTGATCAGGCGATCCTCGACCCACGGTCCCTTCTTGGATGAACGAGACAAGTCTGTCTACCTCTTCTTCCTGCGCCGACGCACGATCATGGCGTCGGACGGCTTGTTCTTCTTGCGAGTGGGATAGCCGAGGGTGGGCACGCCCCAGGGGGTGACCGGATGGCGACCCGGAGTGGTGGAGCCCTCGCCGCCGCCGTGCGGGTGGTCGACGGGGTTCATGGCGGTACCGCGTGTCTGCGGCCGCTTGCCCTTGTGCCGGTTGCGGCCGGCCTTCCCGATGTCGATGTTCTGATGCTCCACGTTGCCGATGGTGCCGACGGTGGCGCGGCAGTCCACGTCCACCATCCGCATCTCGCCCGACGGCAGGCGAAGCGTGGCGCGCTCGCCCTCCTTCGCCATCAGCTGGATCGAGGTGCCGGCGGAGCGGCCCATCTGCCCGCCGCGGCCCGGCGAAAGCTCGACGTTGTGGACGACGGTGCCGGTGGGGATGTTGCGAAGCGGCAGGCAGTGGCCGACCGCGATGTCGGCTGTGGGGCCGGACATCACCGTGGCGCCCACGCGCAGCCTGGCCGGGGCGAGGATGTAGCGCTTCTCGCCGTCGGCGTAGTGGAGCAGCGCGATGTAGGCGGTGCGGTTGGGGTCGTACTCGATCGAGGCGACCTTGGCCGGGATCCCGTCCTTCGTGCGCTTGAAGTCGATCACGCGGTACTTGCGCTTGGCGCCGCCGCCGCGGTGACGCGACGTGATGCGCCCATAGGAGTTGCGGCCGCCGCTCTTCGTGAGGCCGCGGACCAGCGACTTCTCCGGCTCGGTGCGCGTGACCTCCGCGCGGTCCGACCAGGTGGCGAAGCGCCGGCCGGGGCTCGTGGGCTTGTGTTTCTTGATGGCCATTAGTGGTCTCCGACGGAAATACGGTCGCGGCTCGGCGAGCGAGAACCGAGGAGGGGTGGACACGTGAGCGCAGCCAATGCCCGGCATTGGCGAGCATCGCGGGGCCGGCCAGGCGAAGGTTCGCAGCCGCCGAACGCGAGCGTATTTGCGGAGGCGGCCACTAACCGAGCTCCTGGCCCTCGAAGAGTTCGATGGAGTCGTCCGGGTGGAGCTGCACGATCGCCTTCTTCCACTCGCGGGTGCGGCCGTACGTGTAGCCGCGCCGCTTGGGCTTGGACTTCACGCTCATCGTCCGAACGTCCTCAACGCGCACGCCGAAGATGTCCTCCACCGCCTGGCGGATCTGCGTCTTGTGCGCGTCCGGATGGACGCGGAAGGTGTACTTGTTGGCCGTGAGAAGCGCGTAGCTCTTCTCCGAGACGATCGGCCGGATGATCACCGAGCGCGGGTTCACGACGTGGCCTCCTTGGCGGGCGGGGCCGCGACCGCGGTGAGATGGTCGACCGCCGCCTGCGAGAGCACGAGCCGCGCGGCGCCGATGATGTCCGCCACGCCCACGTCGTCCGCGGGCAGCACGGTCACGCCGCCGATGTTGCGGAACGACTTCGCGCACGCCTCCTCGCCCTCACGAGCGAGGACCACGAGCGCCCGCCCCTCGCCGAACGAAGCAAGCGCCTCGGCGGCGCTCTTCGTGGAGGGGCTGTCGAAGTTCGAGGGGTCGACCACCGCGAGGGTGCCGCGCTCGGCATGGAGCGAAAGCGCGGCGCGCAGCGCGCGACGGCGCGCCTTGCGGTTGACCTTCACCGTGTACCCGCGCGGCTTGGGCCCGAAGGCGATGCCGCCGCCGATGCGCTGTGGGGTGGAGAGGGCTCCCGCGCGGGCGCGGCCGGTGCCCTTCTGGCGGAAGGCCTTGGCACCCGACATCGCCACCTCGCCGCGCGTCTTGGTGGAGGATGTTCCGCGGCGGCGCGCGTTCAGCTCAGCGCGCACGGCCTCGTGCACGAGCGACATGTGGAAGGTCTCGCCGAACACGGCGGCATCGAGGTCCGCCTCGCCGGTCTTCTGCCCGAGAAGGGCTGCCTTGGGAGCGGCCATCAGCGATCGCTCCTTATCTCGACGGTGCCGCCCTTCGGGCCCGGCACGGAACCGCGGACGAGCAGCAGGTTCTTGTCGGCGATCACGTCGACGATCTCGAGACCGCGCTGCGTGACACGCTCGTTGCCCATCTGGCCGGGCCCGCGGATGCCCTTGAACACGCGCGAAGGCGTGGCGGAGGCTCCGATCGAACCCGGTGCGCGCACGTTGTGCGAGCCGTGGGTGACCGGGCCGCGGTGGAAGTTGTGTCGCTTGACGGTGCCCTGGAAGCCCTTGCCCTTCGAGATGCCGGAAACCTTCACGGTCTGGCCCTTCTCGAACGCCTCCACCGTCACGGTCTCGCCGACGGTGAGCTCGCCGGCCTCATCGCGAAACTCGCAGACGTGGCGGAGCGCCGGAGCGTCGGCCTTCTTGAGGTGGCCCAGCTCGGCCTTCGTGAGCCGCTTCTCCTTCACCGGGCCGAACGCGAGCTGGACGGCCTCGTAGCCGTCACGGTCATGCGTGCGGATGGCGGTGACGTGGCAGGGGCCCGCCTCGATCACGGTGACCCGCTCAACGCGGCCGTCCTCGCCGAAAAGCTGCGTCATCCCGATCTTCTTCCCGAGTAGTGCAGCCATCGGGTCAGACGAGCTGGATTTGAATATCGACGCCTGCTGGAAGATGGTCGAGCCGCTGGAGCGAGTCGACCGTCTTCGGGGTGGGCTGATGGATGTCGATCAGCCGCTTGTGCGTCCGGATCTCGAAGTGCTCGCGCGAGTCCTTGTCCTTGAAGGGACTGCGGATCACGCAGTAGACGTTCTTCTCCGTGGGCAGCGGCACCGGTCCGGACACGGTCGCGCCCGTCCGCTCGGCCGTCTCCACGATCTCCTTGGCGGCCGTCTCGATCGCCGAGTGGTCGTAGGCCTTGAGCCGGATCCGGATCTTGTTCTGTGTAATAGCTGCCAACTTGATTCCTTAGGACGCACCGAGGGCGGACCCGGTCCTGCTGGGGCCCGCCCCCGAAAGCTCGTGTCTCTAACGAGCGGTGCTACTCGACGATCTCGGTCACCACCCCGGAGCCGACCGTGCGACCTCCCTCGCGGATGGCGAAGCGGAGACCCTGGTCCATGGCGATCGGCTGGATGAGCTCGATGGACATCTGCACGTTGTCGCCCGGCATGACCATCTCCGTGCCCTCGGGCAGGTTGGCGACGCCGGTGACGTCCGTGGTGCGGAAGTAGAACTGCGGGCGGTAGCCCGAGAAGAACGGCGTGTGGCGGCCGCCCTCCTCCTTCTTCAGGCAGTAGACCTCCGCCTTGAACTTCGTGTGCGGCGTGATCGACCCCGGCACGCAGAGCACCTGGCCACGCTCGATCTCCTCACGCTTGGTGCCGCGGAGCAGGCAGCCGACGTTGTCGCCCGCGCGACCCTCGTCCAGGATCTTGCGGAACATCTCGACGCCGGTGACGACCGTGCTCGAGGTCTCCGGGTGGATGCCCACGATCTCGACGGTGTCGCCGGTCTTGATGATGCCCTGCTCGATACGGCCGGTGGCCACCGTGCCGCGACCGGTGATCGAGAAAACGTCCTCGACCGGCATCAGGAACGGCTTGTCGAGGTCGCGCTCCGGCTCGGGGATGTACTCGTCGAGAGCGGCCGCGAGCTCGAGGATCTTGCCCTTGGCCTCCTCGTCGCCCTCGAGCGCCTTCAGCGCCGAGCCCGTGATGAACGGGATGTCGTCGCCCGGGAACTCGTACTCCGAGAGCAGGTCGCGCACCTCGACCTCCACGAGCTCGAGGAGCTCGGGGTCGTCGACCATGTCGGCCTTGTTGAGGAACACCACGATGTACGGCACGCCAACCTGGCGGGCGAGCAGGATGTGCTCACGCGTCTGAGGCATCGGGCCGTCCGCCGCCGACACCACGAGGATCGCGCCGTCCATCTGCGCGGCGCCCGTGATCATGTTCTTCACGTAGTCCGCGTGACCCGGACAGTCGACGTGCGCGTAGTGGCGGTTCTCCGTCTGGTACTCGACGTGCGACGTGGCGATGGTGATGCCGCGCTGCTTCTCCTCGGGCGCGTTGTCGATCTGGTCGAACGACATCGCCTCGCCGCCCATCTTCTCGGCGAGCACCTGGGTGATGGCCGCTGTCAGCGTGGTCTTGCCATGGTCGATGTGACCGATGGTGCCTACGTTGACGTGCGGCTTATCGCGCTCGAACTTCTCCTTCGCCACTGGTTGTCGCTCCTTTCGAAAGCTCTAGGCGGCCCGCCAGAAGGCGAACCCCGGAAACATACTCTTTATGCGCTGGCCCCCACCGGCTCCCCGGTGCGGTGCTCAACGATCCCTTCCGCGAGGTTGTTAGGCACTTCCTCGTAGCGGTCGAACTGCATGGTGTAGTTGGCTCGGCCCTGCGTGTTCGAACGCAGGTCGGTGGCATAGCCGAACATCTCGGCGAGCGGGACGCTGGCCTTCACGGCAAGGGCGTTGCCTCGCGGCTCCTGCCCCTCCACCCGGCCACGACGGCGCGAGAGGTCGCCGATCACGTCGCCGAGGAACTCCTGCGGCGTGACCACCTCGACGGCCATCACGGGCTCGAGCAGCACCGGCTTGGCGCGCTTGGCGGCCTCCTTCAGCGCGAGCGAGCCCGCGATCTTGAAGGCCACCTCCGAGGAGTCCGTGTCGTGGTACTTGCCGTCGGTGAGCGTCGCCCGGACGTCCACCATCGGGAAGCCGGCCTTCACCCCTGTCTCGAGCGCCTCCTCGATGCCCTTCTCCACAGCGGGGATGAACTCCGAGGGGATGGCTCCGCCCTTGATCTTGTTGACGAAGTCGAAGCCCTCGCCCGGCGCCGGCTCGAGGTCGATGTAGACCACGCCGTACTGGCCCGAGCCGCCGGTCTGGCGGATGAACTTGCCCTCGATCTTCTCGGCGGTGCCGCGCACCGTCTCGCGATAGGCCACCTGCGGCCGGCCGACGGCCGCCTCGACCTTGAACTCGCGCTTCATGCGGTCCACGAGCACCTCGAGGTGCAGCTCGCCCATGCCGGAGATCACGGTCTGGCCGGTCTCCTCGTCGGTCCGCACGTTGAAGGTCGGGTCCTCCTCCGCGAGGCGCGCGAGCGCGGTGGCCATCTTCTCCTGGTCGACCTTCGTCTTCGGCTCGATCGAGAGGTGCACCACCGGCTCGGGGAAGGTCATCGTCTCGAGGCGCACGGCGGCGTCGGGCGCGCACAGCGTGTCGCCCGTGGAGGTCTGCTTGAGACCGACGGCCGCCGCGATGTCGCCCGCGTAGATCTCCTCCTGCTCCTCGCGGTGGTTGGCGTGCATCATCAGGATGCGGCCAACCCGCTCGGTGCGGCCCGTGTTCGCGTTGAGCACGCGCGAGCCGGCGGTGAGCTTGCCGGAGTAGACGCGGAAGTAGGTGAGCTTGCCGACGAACGGATCGGACATGACCTTGAAGGCCAGCGCCGAGAACGGCTCGTCATCGGAGGCGTTGCGCGGGATCGGGTGGCCGTTCTCCTCCTCCTTGCCGGGCTCGATGCCCTCAACGGGCGGCACGTCGAGCGGGCTCGGGAGGTAGTCGATCACGGCGTCGAGCAGCGGCTGCACGCCCTTGTTCTTGAAGGACGAGCCGCACAGCACCGGCGTCATCGAGATGTCGAGCGTGGCCTTGCGGATCGCGGCCTTGAGCCGGTCGACGTCGATCGGCTCGTCGGAGAGGTAGGCCTCCATGAGCTCGTCGTCGTAATCGGCGATCGCCTCGATCAGGTGCGTGCGCGCCTCGTGCGCGACGTCCTTGTGGTCGTCCGGGATGTCGGTCTCCTCGACTTCCTGGCCGAGGTCGTCCTTGTAGATGATCGCCCGCTCGCGCACCAGGTCGACCACGCCGCGGAAGTCGGCCTCCGCGCCGATCGGCAGCTGGACGGGCACCGGATGCGCGCCGAGCCTGTCCACCATGGTCTGTACGCCGGCGTCGAAGTTCGCGCCGATGCGGTCCATCTTGTTGATGTAGGCGATGCGCGGTACTCGGTACTTGTCCGCCTGGCGCCACACCGTCTCAGACTGCGGCTCAACGCCCGCGACCGAGTCGAACAGCGCGATGGCGCCGTCGAGCACTCGCAGCGAGCGCTCGACCTCGACCGTGAAGTCCACGTGGCCGGGCGTGTCGATGATGTTGATGCGGTAATCGCGCCAGTGAGCGGTGGTCGCGGCGGACGTGATGGTGATGCCGCGCTCCTGCTCCTGCTCCATCCAGTCCATCACGGCGGCGCCCTCGTGCACCTCGCCCATCTTGTGGGTGCGGCC
The DNA here is from genome assembly GCA_036378175.1 of Thermoleophilaceae bacterium. Classification (GTDB taxonomy): domain Bacteria; phylum Actinomycetota; class Thermoleophilia; order Solirubrobacterales; family Thermoleophilaceae; genus JAICJR01. The sequence goes on along the minus strand of DASUWY010000082.1, from coordinate 7,656 downwards.
GGTGTAGAAGAGGATCCGCTCGGTGGTGGTCGTCTTCCCGGCGTCGATGTGCGCCATGATCCCGATATTGCGGGTGTGGTCTAGTGAAACTGTTCGTGGCATGTGGGTGGCTTCTTGGCTTCTCTTGGACTGGGATCTTGGGCAGAAAAAAGGCCCCTCCGGGCCTTGTCGCTACGACGCGTGTTGCCCGGGGCAGTTGTCTATGTGGCAGGGGTCTCCATGTGCATGAATCGCTACTCAGCCTCCTCCCGTGACTGAGCCTCACGGCAGCCGGACGGTCATGCCGCGAGCGGGAGAGAATGCTAGCAGAGGGATTTCGGCTGTCTTAGGGCGTTTGGGCGCTCCCCGCCTGGTGATTCTCGGGCTCGGGACGGTGGGCGGATTGCTCCTGATCGTGAGCGACTTCCTCACGCTCTACCACGTGGATGTGGTGACGGCGCGCTGCAGTGATCTGGCCTCGCCGAGCCTGCGGGACGCGTGCACCACCACCGGCGGCGGCCACCATGGCTACGCGCTCGCCGTGCTGGGCGCGATCGCGCTGGTGATGGCCTGGGGCGCCGCGGTGGGCGCGAGCCGGCCGGCGGGAATCGCCCTGCTCGTGCTCGGAGTCGTGTCGCTCGCGATCGTCCTCGCCGTCGACCTGCCGGACATCCACAAGACGGGCATCGTGGGCACGCAGTTCTCGAATGCCGAGGCCAAACCCGGGATCGGCTTCTGGCTCGAGCTCGTGGGCTCCGCCCTCCTGATCGGCGCGGGGCTGTTACGGCTGCTCGTCAGATCCAGGCCGCCCGGGTAGCCGGCTCGCACCGGCTTCGTCCAGCGCCCGCGCCTTGCTCTGGTAGGAGTGGATCTCCGCGATCCGGCCGTCCTCGAAGCGGTTGATGATGCCGAGCTCGACGGCATAGCCCGAGCCGTCGCCGCGCCTGGCCCTCACGCGTCCGAGCAGCACGACCGTGTCCGGCGGCACTTCGACGTAGTCGTCGACCATCAGGCTGAAGTCGGCCCATCGGCGGGCCACCGCCTCCTGCTGGCTCAGTACTCCCTCGTGGCCCCTGAACGGGCCGACGTTTCCCGACGCGAGCGCGGACGACGGCACCACGAGGACGTCCTCCGCACAATGTTCCGCCACGGCGGCCTCGAACTCCTCGCGGTCGCCATTGATGTAGTCCTGGCCGCTCTCGAAGATGCGGCGCACCGCCTCGACGCGCTTCGCCCCGTCCATCACGCACCCCTCCCGGCGAGGGAGTAAACCCCTACCGAATCCCCAGGTCAAGCGAGGGTTGAACGCCCCGCTGGTAACTGGGTGCGAAAACCAAGGTCCGCAAGGACGCAGGGAGGCCGCTGGGCCCGGCGGCGAGAGCCAGGCAGGCCAAGGACGCAGGGAGGCGGCTGGGCGACTAGCCCGCGGCCGACCGAGGACGCCGGCATGCGCCGGCTATCGCCGTCGGGGCTACCAGCGGTAGTGGGCGAAGGCCTTGTTGGCCTGCGCCATCCGGTAGATGTCTTCCTTGCGCTTGTAGGCGCCGCCCTGCTCCGACTGAGCGTCGAGGAGCTCGCCGGCGAGACGCTCCGCCATCGTCTTCTCGCGGCGACCGCGGGAGAACTCGACGAGCCAGCGCACCGCGAGCGTGCGGGCGCGGCGGGCGGGGACTTCAACCGGCACCTGGTAGGTGGCACCGCCGACGCGGCGGGAGCGCACCTCGAGGTTGGGGGTGAGCGCGGCGATCGACTGCTCGAGCGACTCCACAGGCTCCTTGTTGGAGCGCCTCGAGAGGATGTCGAGCGCGTCGTACACGATCCGCTCCGACAGCGACTTCTTCCCGGAGACCATCACCTTGTTGATGATCTGCTGGACGAGCCGCGAGTTGTAGACCGGGTCCGGCTCGATGGGGCGAATGCCTGCTGCTGCTCTACGCGGCATCTCTTCTTACTTCGCCTTGACGCCGTACTGGGAGCGCGCCTTCTTGCGGTCGCTCACTCCGGCGGCGTCGAGGGTGCCGCGGACGACCTTGTAGCGGACGCCCGGAAGATCCTTCACACGGCCGCCTCGAACGAGGACCACCGAGTGCTCCTGCAGGTTGTGCCCCTCGCCCGGGATGTAGGAGGTGACCTCCATCCCGTTGGTGAGCCGCACGCGCGCGACCTTGCGCAGCGCGGAGTTCGGCTTCTTGGGGGTGGTGGTGTAGACGCGCGTGCAGACGCCGCGGCGCTGAGGCGCGGCGAGGCGCTTCTTGCGACCCTGGCCGGACTTGAGGCCCGGCGTGGCCACCTTCTTCTTGGGCTTCTTGCGGCCCTTGCGAACCAACTGATTGATGCTTGGCACGGCGCGGGATGCTAGCAGCGAGCTCTAGCGACGAGTCTCGCCGTGCAAAGCAAGCGGAGTTGCGGAGTTGCGGAATTGCAGGGCGGCTACGCCGTAGCCGGCGCTGCTTCCACGGCGCGCATCGGCGCCGGCATCACGGCGGCTGCCGCGATCACCAGGATGAAGGCCACGCTCTGGAGCACGATCCCGAGCGGGTGTGTGGCGATCGGGTCGCCGAAGACGATGATGCCGCCCGCAATCGCGGACACGTTCGCGCCGGCGCTGGTGAGGGTGATCACTGGCACCGGATCGCCGACCTGGAGGCCGCGTGCGGAGGCGTAGAACGCGATCACCGAGGCGGCGAGGGTCACGGCGAGCCAGGGTGAGACGAGGCCCATCACGCCGGCGTGCCCAATCGCGCCCGTGAGCGCCTTGATAGCCACGTCGGAGACGCCGAAGAGGATGCCCGAGGCGGCGCCGAGGAAGAGGCCGTGATGCTCGTGAGGCGCGCCAAGCTTCGGCGAGAGCACCATCATCGTGCCCACGAAGAGGAGGCCCGACTCGAACGCGGCCATCGCCACGCGCGAGTAGTGGGAGTGCGCGCCGCCCGTGTGGGGCAGCGTGAGCGTGAGAAGCACGAGGCCGGCGGCCATCAGGCCCACACCGATCAGCTGCCGCTTGCCCACCTCGAAGCCGAAGTAGCGCTCGGCCAGCACCGTGAGGAACACGAGGCCGCCCGAGATCACCGTCTGGACGATCGAGAGGGGTGCGAGGGCCATCGCCGCGACGTGGAAGCCCCAGGCGCCCGTGGCCACGACCATGCCGAGCGCGAACCACTTGGAGCTGTAGAGCTGTCGGGCGCTCCGGAACGGGTGCCGGACGTCGACGTCGGGAGCCGCGCATGCGCCCCGGTGCTTCCAGAGGAAGCCAAGATTGGTGGCCAGCGCACAAAAGAGCGCCAGCAGAATGCCCAGTTCTACTGTCATAAAGATGGAGGCGACAACTCCCTGCCGCTATTCGAGCTATCGGCTCGTGAGCCTTCCAGCTTGAGCGCGGCGCGCCCCCGGGAGGAGGACGATAGCTGCTTTCCCCGTGGCTGACTTGTTCCCCAAGTTAAGTCTTTGCCAAACAGATGAACCAATCCCGCAGCAAACAGCCTGTTTTGTTCGTAGACGTGGACGGCGTCATAAGCCTGTTCGGCTTTTCGCCGGCGGATCCCCCTCCGGGCAGCTTTCATTTCGTGGATGGCGTGATGCACTGCATCAACGAGGCCTGTGGACCTCGTCTGACACGCCTGAGCGAGCGCTATGAGCTCGTGTGGGCCACCGGCTGGGAGGAGAAGGCCAACGAGTACCTCCCCCATCTGCTGCGGCTCGACGTGCCCGAGCTGCCGGTGATCACCTTTGGCGCCGACGCGGTCTTCGGCTCCGCCCATTGGAAGCTCGCGGCGATCGACACTTACGCGCGGGGGCGGCCGGCCGCGTGGGTGGACGACTTCCTCGACGAGCAGTGCGAGCGCTGGGCCGCGGAACGCGACGAGCCGACCCTTCTGGTGCGCACCGAGTCGCACAGCGGGCTGACCGACGAGCTCGCGGAGGAGCTGATCATGTGGGCTGAATCATTGGAGCGCCAGTGACCCAAGTCATTCAAATAGCGGGCGCGCTGTGTGTCCTCGCCGGCTTCGCCGGAGCGCAGTTCGGGCTGCTGCGCACGCAGTCGCGCACGTATCTGGTTCTCAACCTCGTGGGCTCGGCGATCCTTGCTGTGCTCGCCGCGCTCGACAGCCAGTTCGGCTTCCTGCTGCTCGAGGGCGTGTGGGCGATCGTCTCCGCCTGGGGGCTCCTGCAGGTGCTCTACCGGCCGGACGCGGCGAGGTCCGGGTAGACGTCGAGGTAGTACCGCCGCCCGCCCTGCCGCATGCCGCGAGTGGTTATGTCCGGACCGCCTGGCTGTGGCGACCCGTCGTAGTCCATGAAGACGGCGTTGCCATCGCCGGCGAAGATTCTTCGTCCGCCGTCGATCCAGATGCCGACCGCTCCCGAGGCGGTCCTCGTGAGGCTGCCGTCCGGCTGGATGAAGCGGCCGCGGACGATCCGTGCGCTCGGGTCCGGGTGCTGGTCGACGATGTCTGTGAGCGCCCCCGCGACCATGGCGGAGGCCGTGGGCCCGACGCCCTCCGTCTCGAGCTTGTGCTGGTGGCCCTGCGGATCGCGGTCGTTCGAGTCGTTGACGCAGGTGAGATCGTCGCCGTATGAGGTGACGAAGAGGCCCGGCTGGCTCGAGAAGGCCCACGGCGGGATCTCGTAGCCGATCATGTCGTTCGCCAGCCCCACCTGCAGGCGGAACTCGGCGCGCGCGTGCCACGTCGGCACCGGCGGGTTGGGGCGCTCGGGGCAGCCCACCTGGTCGATCCCCCACGGGCTGCCGAGCATCAGCGCCGGGAACGCCTCGCCGGGGTTGCCGATCAGCTGCAGGTCCGGGCCGATGGTGGCCACGTTCACCTCGGTGAGGAGCTGGTTGCCGGCGCGGCCGGCAGGCACGCCGTTCACGTAGGTCTGGCGGTCGCCGAAGAGGCCCGCGGCGGCGGCGGCCCGGAAGAGATTGTTCTCGAGGGGGACGTACAGCTCCTTGCGCTGCACCGTGACGCTGCCCGCAGCCACAGCGCTCGCATGCGGCGCCTCCGAGGCCACGGCGTCCGCAAGCGCCTCACCGGTGGCCTGCGCCTGCGCCTGGCAGCCGCTCGCGCAGCCCACGGGCGGCACCGTCTCGGGATCCTCCTCTGACCCGTTGTCGCCCACGAGGAACATCCCCATGCCCCCTCCGAGCCCGCGGATGCGAGAGGCGAAGTAGCCGGGCCAGTCTGAGGAGAGCTTCAGCGCCGTGGCGGGGTCGTCGGAATGACCGATCTCCTGGTTGTGGGCGGCGAGGCTCATCACCGTGAAGAGCGGCTGCCCGCTCGGGTCGCGCCCCTGCAGCACGCCAACCTTGGGGTCGATCGCCGCCGGCGCCCCGGCGTCGTCCGTGGTCGGGAAGTTCTTCGACAGCTCCACGCGCACCGTGGGCGGCAGCGGAAACTGGCGTGCCCAGAGCGTGCCCGGCGCCCGCGCGTCATACGCGGCCACGGCAGCGTCCGCCACGCGCTGCTCGAGCCAGGCCATGTAGTAGTCGTCGATCCCGGAATGCAGGCCGACCGTGCCGCTCGGATCGGCCGGTGCGCCGTAGATGCCGATCGTGTCCGGCGAGCTCTCGTTGTGGTTGGCGCTGACGATCATCCCGGTGATCCCGGGCCGCTCCGCCATCGCCAGCTCGCGCATGTGCTGGGTGGAGTTCTGGAAGAGCCCCTGCGCGACGACCGACACCACCACGACGGTCTTGCCGCCGTGCGAGAGGGCGATCGCGCGGGCGTCTATCGGGTCGTGTACGCCGGTGGCGAGGTGGTCCACGCCACCCGACGAGTAGATGCCGTCGTAGCGCCCGTTCGCGTTGGCGTCGCAGTAGGGCTCCGGGTACTCGAAGCGACCATCGCCGTTCAGGTCCCGGTACGGCTCGTTGAAGCTGAAAGGGCGCGGCCCGTCAAACACGGCGGCCGGACAGCTCGAGAAGGCGGACGGCTCGGCGCCGCTCGTGGGCGGGGTGACGTCCACCCGCGCCGCGCCGATGAGCCAGCCATCGCTCGCGTGAGCCGGCGCGGCGCAGAGCGCCAGCGCGGCCACGGCCGCAGTGAGTGTCCCCTGCCAGAGACGCATCTCCCCGCGCGCAAAAGGTACACGCGCGCGCGTACGCGTGAGCCGGTTGGTCAGCCGGCTTCGACCTGACGGCGGAGCTTCTCGTGGTAGCCGGCGAACTGCCTGGCCATCGCCCGCCTCAGGACCGGCTCTGCGAGCCGCATCAGCCCGCCCAGCGGGCCCTCGGCCACGAACGTCACGGACGTGCCAGCCCCGTCCGGCCGGAATGAGTACGTGGCGTCGATGGGATACGGGCCCTCCACCACGTGTACGTGCAGCCGCCGAGGCCGCTCGAACTCGGTGAACTCCACCACCTGCTCGAACTCCTTCGCGCCCGGCGGCTTCGTTCGCTCGCGCACGCGCGTGCCGAGCCCGGGCGGCCCATCCGTGAGCTGTTCCACGGAGGTCTTGGTCGTCTGCCAGGAAGTGAGCCTGGACGGATCGGTGACGCAGTCGAACACCGCGTCAGGCGCCGCCGCGACCTGGAACGTCTGCTCGATTCGCATGGCGTAGTGCAGGAGCAGGGAGCTGGCGGCGCTCCCTACTCCTACTCCTACTCCTACTCCTTACTCCTCAGTGCTACTCGCGCTCGTCGTCGGCCGGTGGGATCGCGAGATCCGCCAGCTCCTCGCCGAAGGCCTCACCGTTGCCTCCGTCGCCGAAGCTGAAGCCCTCGAGCTCGCCGTCGCCCGTGAGGCCGAGCTCGGCCGCGAGCTCGCCCTCGTCGAGCAGACCCATCTCGTCCGGCGTGGGACGCGGGATCGGCTCCGTGGGCTCGATCTCGAGCCGCCGGTACCGGCGCAGGCCGGTGGCGGCCGGGATCAGCTTGCCGATGATCACGTTCTCCTTCAGGCCGAGCAGACGATCGGTCTTGCCCTCGAGCGCCGCGTCCGTGAGCACCTTGGTGGTCTCCTGGAACGAGGCGGCCGACAGGAACGAGTCCGTGGCAAGCGACGCCTTGGTGATGCCGAGGATGACCTCCTCGTGCAGCGCCTGCTCGCCCTTGCCCTTCTTCGTGTCGGCGTTGACCTTGAGGAACTCGTGGCGGTCGACGAGCTGGCCGGGCAGGTAGTTCGTGTCGCCCTTCTGCTCGACGCGCACCTTCTTCATCATCTGGCGGCAGATGATCTCGATGTGCTTGTCGTTGATGTCCACGCCCTGAGACTGGTAGACCTCCTGGACGCCCTTCACCAGGTACATCTCGGTGTCGGTGCGGCCGCGGGTCTCCAGCAGCTCGTGCGGGTAGATCGAGCCCTCGTTGAGCTGCTGGCCGACCTTGATCTTGTCGCCGGGCTGCACGAGTAGACGCGTCCGCTGCGGGAACGAGTACGCGTGCTCCTCGCCGGCGGCATCGGTGACGATGATCTTGCGCGCCTTCTCCGTGTCCTCGACGGCAACGGTGCCGTCGACCTCGGCGAGCTTGGCCAGGCCCTTCGGCTTACGAGCCTCGAAGAGCTCGACGACACGCGGCAGACCCTGCGTGATGTCGTCGGCCGCCGCGGCACCACCGGTGTGGAAGGTCCGCATCGTCAGCTGCGTGCCCGGCTCACCGATCGACTGGGCGGCGATGATGCCGACCGCGTCACCGATGGCGACGACCTTGCCGGTGGCCATGGCGACGCCGTAGCA
>DASUWY010000081.1 GCA_036378175.1 Thermoleophilaceae bacterium | reverse complement strand
CTTCTCGAGCCCGGTGTCCTCGAAACGGTGGAGCTTGTGACGGCCCCGGAAGCGCTGATAGACCGGCGTTTTCTCCTCGGGGTATTGGATCGTCACCGGGCCCTCGAGGACGCGGCCGAAGGTGGTTCGCAGGCCGCGCAGGGTCTCGCCGAAGACGCGGTAGACGGCGCCCACGCCGCCGGGCTCGGGCCCGCGCTCAATCGGCGCCGCGGCCTCTCTCCAGTCGGTCGTCATCTCACACCACCAGCACAATCGCGGTCACGAGCACGTTCAGGGTCGCCAGCGGCAGCAGGATCTTCCAGCCGAACGACATCAGCTGGTCGTAGCGCAGGCGCGGAAGTGTCGCGCGCACCCAGACGAACAGGAACAGGAAGACGAACATCTTCACGATCACCCAGACCGGATCCAGGAAGCCCGGACCGGGGCCGTGCCAGCCGCCGAGGAAGCAGGCGGCGGCGATGCCCGAGATGATCAGCACCTCCATGTACTCGGCCATGAAGAACGAGCCGAAGCGCATGCCGCCGAACTCGGTGTTGTAGCCGCCGACGATCTCCGAGTCGCCCTCCGCGAGGTCGAATGGCGGCCGGTTGGTCTCGGCGAAGCCGGCCACCAGGAAGATGCAGAAGCCGACGAACTGCGGCACCACGTACCAGAGGTTGTGCTGGGCGTGCACGATCGACACGAGCGACATCGACTGTGCCTGGATCACCACGCCCAGCAGAGACAGGCCGAGCGCGATCTCGTACGAGATCAGCTGCGCGGCGGAGCGCATCGCGCCGAGGAACGAGTACTTCGACCCGGAGGCCCAGCCGCCGAGCATGAGCGCGTAGAAGGCGAGCGCGCCGAAGGCGAAGTAGAAGAGGATCCCGATCGGCACGTCGATGCCGTAGAGGCCGAAGTTGCCGCCCCAGTCGCCGTTGTCGCCGAACGGGATGATCGCGAGCGTGACGACGGCGGTGAAGATCGAGATCACCGGCGCGATGGCCATCATCCACGGCACCGCCGTGTTCGGCGTGGACGCCTCCTTCGACAGCAGCTTGAGCACGTCGGCGAGCGGCTGCATCAGGCCGTAGGGGCCCACGCGGTTCGGGCCGATGCGCTGCTGGAAGCGACCGAGCAGCTTGCGCTCGAGCAGCAGGATGAGCGGCACCACCTGCAGCACGAACAGGAAGATGATCACCGACTTGGCGATCATCACCAGCGTGCCCTCCACGTAGTTCACATCGGCGAACGGGACGATCACGCCTTCGTCACCTCCACGGTGCGAGGCAGCCCGTTCATGAGCGCGGTGGCGTTGTCGGTGTCGATGCCCTCCACCAGGAACACGCTCCCCGCCGGCACCACATCGTGAACCCGCGCCCGCGCGCGCACGCTGCGGCCGTCGACCGACACGCTCACCTGGTCGCCGGTTGCCACGCCCAGCCGCTGTGCGTCCTCGAGCGAGATCTCGAGCGTCTGCTGCGGCCGCAGGAAGCGGAGCACCGCGGCGTGCTGGGTCTCGCGGCCGGCCCACAGCGACGGCACCGTGCCGAGGCGCAGGCCCTCTGAGGGCAGCTCGGGAGGCGTGTCGAGCTGGGTCTCGGGAAGCGGCGTGGCCTCGAGCGCAGACGCCTGCTCGCGCTCCTGCCAGCGAACGCCGCGACCGCCGATCTCCTCGAGCGTGAGGCCACCGTAGAAGGGGATCGACTGGACCATCTGGTTGAAGATCCCGGGCATCGACTCCACGTCCACGGGCTTGTCGAGCCGCGCGCTCAGCTCGGCGAGCACCGCCCAGCCGGAGCGCACCTCGCCCGGGTGGCCGATCGCCTGCCGCACGCGCTGGAGGCGGCCGTCCGGGTGCGTGACCGTGCCCTCCTTCTCGGCGTAGGACTCGGCGGGGAACACGACGGTGGCGTGCTCCTCGAGCTCGGGCGTGAGGAAGTCGGCGAACGCGATCACGCTCGCGGCTGAGTCGAGCGCCTTCTCCCATGCCGCGGGATCGGGATGAGTGCGCACCGGGTCGGCCTGGAAGAGAAGAATGGCGGACACCTGGCTGCCGGGGATGTCGGTGGCTCCGAGTCCGGTGGCGCTGGACTGGCTGAGGCCGGGTCCCAGGTTGGGAAGGCAGCCCACCTCGCGCAGCCCGCGGGAGTTGGTGCCGCTGGGCACCTCGATGAGCCCGGCGTCATCAGTGCCGTCCACACCGCAGCGGCGGGCCACGGCGAGCAGCGCGGACACGGTCTGCCGGCCGCGCGTGCCGTGAGAGACGCGCTCGCCCCAGAGGATCACGGTCGGGCCAGTGCCCGAGAGCACGCTCGCCGCCTCGCGCAGCGAGTCGGCCGTGGTGCCGGAGCGGCGGGCGAGGTCGTCGAGGTCGGCCTCCGCGCCCCCCGCAAGTGCCGCGGCGAGGCCCCCCAGCGCTGCCTCGGTCGCGCCCGGCGCAAAGCGCAGCACTGCGGCCGCGTTCGGGTCGAGCGTGCCGGGGCGGCTCGTGGCCACAACGAGCTTCGCGCCGTTGCGGCGAATCGCCTTGCGCACGCGCAGGTCGAGGATCGGCGCCTCGTCCACGAGGCTCGTGTCGAGCACGAGGATCGACTCGGCGTAGTCGATGTCGGACACCCGCGCGGCGAAGTCGGGACGCGCCAGCGCGCGCGCCTGCTCAGGATCGAGCACGCCGTTCGAGCGCGACTCCACGTTGGCCGAGCCGAGCGCCTCGCGCATCAGCCGCTGGATGAGGAAGCCCTCTTCGTTCGTCGCCTCGCCGCCCACGAGCGCGGCCGCGTTCGCCCCGGCGCGCCTCAGCGCGCTCGCGGCGTCGGACAGCGCGCGCTCCCACGACACCGGTCGCAGGGCGCCGCCGTCGCGCACGTGCGGCTCGACGATGCGCTCGGGCGAGTGGATGGCCTGGTAGCCGAAGCGGCCCTTGTCGCAGAGCCAGCCGTCGTCCACCTCCTTGTGGTCGCGCGCGAGCACGCGCATGACCTTCGTGTCGTCGCGCGTGGTGAACTTGACGTTGCACTGCGACGGGCAGAGCAGACAGACCGAGCCCGCGTCCTCGATGTCCCATGGCCGCGCGCGAAAGCGATAGGCGGTGGAGGTGAGAGCGCCCACCGGGCAGAGCTCGATGATGTTGCCGCTGAACGGCGCGACGTAGGGATGGCCGTCATGCGTTCCGACGAACGTGTGGTCCCCGCGCTCGCGGAACACGAGCTGGTAGTCCTCGGCGATCTCCTGCGAGAAGCGCACGCAGCGGTAGCAGAGGATGCAGCGCTCGCGGTCTATCGCCACGAGCGGCGAGATCTCGAGTGGCTTCTCGAAGTGGCGCTTGGGCTCCACCACGCGCGAGATGCCGGCGCCCCACCCGTAGGAGATGTCCTGCAGCGGGCACTCGCCGCCCTTGTCGCAGACGGGGCAGTCGAGCGGGTGGTTCACGAGCAGGAACTCCACGATCGCGTTCTGCGCCGTCTTCACGCGATCGGAGGTGGTGATCACCACCATGCCCTCCTTCACGGGCGTGGAGCAGCTCGTCTGCAGCTTGGGCATGCCCTCGATCTCCACGAGGCACATGCGGCAGGCGCCCACCGGCTGGCCGAGCTTCGGCTCGTAGCAGAAGTAGGGAATCTCCACGTCGCCCTGCTTCGCGGCGTCCACGAGCATCATGCCCTCGGGCGCCTGCACCTCGCGGCCGTCGATTTCGAACGTGATCAGCTTGGGCTCGGGTCTCGGCATGGCTCGCTTCCTATGCCGCCTGGTCCGCCGGAGGAGCGGCCACACCCAGTTCGACGCTCAGCCGGTCCGCGGCCTCGCGCGCGCGCTCGATGTGCTGCTCGAACTCGCCTCGGAACTTCTTGATCATCGAGCCCACCGGCATCGCCATCGAGTCGCCGAGCACGCAGAGGCAGTTGCCGATGATGTTGGTCTGCACGTTCGCCATGATGTCGAGGTCCATCGGGGTGGCCTCGCCGGCGTCGATGCGCTCGAGCATCTTCACGGTCCAGTTGGTGCCCTCCCGGCACGGCACGCACTTGCCGCAGGACTCGTGCCGGTAGAACTGCGCGAGCCGCAGCGCGACGGACACCACGGGCACCGAGTCGTCCACCACGATGATCGCGCCGGAGCCGAGCATCGAGCCGGCCTCCGCCATCGACTCGAACGAGTACGGCCGGTCGAGGTCCTCCTCGGTGAGCACCGGGGCGGACGAGCCGCCCGGGAACCAGAACTTCACCTTGCGACCGGGGGGTGGGCCGCCGGCGAGGCCGTAGATGATCTCGCGCGCCGGGATGCCCAGCTCGATCTCGTAGTTGCCCGGACGCTGCACGTTGCCGGACACCGACACGACCTTCGTGCCCGCCGACTGCTCCGTGCCGAGAGCCTTGAACCAGTCGGCGCCCTTGGCGATCACGAGCGGCACGTTGTTGAGGGTCTCGACGTTGTTGATCAGCGTCGGTCCCTGGTAGAGGCCCTGGTTCGCGGGGAACGGCGGCTTCAGTCGCGGGTTGCCGCGCTTGCCCTCGAGCGAGTCGAGCAGCGCCGTCTCCTCCCCGCAGATGTAGGCCCCCGCACCGCGGTGCACCACGAGGTCCACGTCGTTGCCGGTGCCGAGGATGTTCTCGCCGAGGTAGCCCTTGCCGTAGGCCTCCTGTACGGCGGTGTCGAGGATGTCGGCGATGAAGGCGTACTCGCCGCGGATGTAGATGAACGCCTTGTTCGCGCCGGCGGCGACGGCCGCGATGATGATGCCCTCGATCAGCCGGTGCGGGTTCTTCTGCATCAGCAGGCGGTCCTTGAACGTGCCGGGCTCGGACTCGTCCGCGTTGCAGCAGAGGTACTTGTCCATCGTGCCCTTGGGCATGAAGCTCGCCTTCGTGCCCATCGAGAAGCCGGCGCCCCCGCGGCCGCGCAGGCCGGAGCTCTTCAGCTCCTCGAGCAGCGTCTCCTGATCCATCTCGGTGAGCGCCTTGCGCATCGCCGCATAGCCGCCGGTGCGCTCGTAGACGTCGATCGTGTTCAGGCCCGGCTCGTCGATGCCGTCGAGCAGGATGCGCGTCTCAGCCATCGGCGCCATCCTGGTCCCACGGGAGCTTGAAGCCCTCGTCGTTCACGCCCCGGCCGGGCAGCGGCGTACGGCCCTCCTTGAGCGCGGTGATCACCTCGGGCGCTTCGTTCGGATCGATCGGCCCGACGTAGCGGTTGTCGATCGACGCCATCGGCGCCATGTCGCACGCGCCGAGACACTCGAAGCCGCGGATGTTTGCGTCCTCGTACCCCTCACCCGCCTCCTGCAGCGCCTCGAGCAGAGCCTGCGCGTTGCGCAGGTTGCAGGCCACGCTCGTGCACACGTACACCTGGTGGCGGCCCACCGGCTCCGTGTTGAGCATGTCGTAGAAGGTGGCGAGCGAGGAGAGGTACGCGGGGGTGACCTGCATAACCGCGGCAACTTGCCGGAACGCCTCGGGCGAGCACCAGCCGTGCACCCGCTGCGCCGCCTCCAGCGCTGGAAGCGCGGCGGAGCGCTTGTTCGGGTACTTGGCCATGTGCTCGCGGATCTCGCGCTCGAGCTCCGGCGGCACGTCCACCGAGGACAGGTCCGGAATCGTCGCCGGCGGCTTGGTGAGATCGGCGGGCTCATCCCACTCGCCGGCAACGGAAGGCATGGCGGTGTCCTGGTGCGCGGGCTGCTGGACGAACTTGTCGGCCTGCGGCCTCATCGATCGATCCCCCCAAGGATCGGATCGAGCATCGCCACCGAGGCGATCAGGTCCGCGATCAGCGTGCCCTCCGACATGTGCTTGAGCGACTGCAGGTTCACGAACGACGGGTCGCGCATGTGCACGCGCGCCGGCTTCGCCGATCCGTCCGCCACCACGAAGCAGCCGAGCTCTCCGCGTGGTGACTCGATCGCGGCGTAAGCCTCTCCCGGCGGTACGCGGAAGCCCTCGGTGACGAGCTTGAAGTGGTGGATGAGCGCCTCCATGCTCGTGGCGAGCTCGTGGCGCGGCGGCAGCGCGATCTTGCGGTTGTCCGTGATGTACGGCCCCTCGGGGAGTCCGTCGAGCGCCTGCTCGATGATCTTCAGCGACTCCCGCATCTCAGCGATGCGCACGCGGTAACGGTCGTAGTGGTCTCCCACCGCGCCCACCGGGATCTTGAAGTCGAAGTGCTCGTACGACGAGTACGGCATCGCCTTGCGCAGGTCCCACGGGTTGCCGGTGGCGCGCAGGAGCGGCCCGGTGACGCCTAGCGAGAGCATCGTCTCCTCGTCCACCACGCCGATGTCACGGGTGCGGTGGAGGAAGATCTCGTTCTTGTCGAGCACCGCCTCGTACTGGTCGATGCGCGACGGCATGCGCGCGATGAACTTGCGCACGCGCTCCTCCCAGCCGGGCGGGATGTCCTCGAAGACTCCTCCCACCTGGAAGTAGCGGGTGTGCATTCGCTGCCCACTCGACATCTCGAAGAGGTCGAGGACCACCTCGCGGTCGCGGATGCCCCACCACAGGAACGAGATCGCGCCGAAGTCGAGGATCGACGTGGCCATCCAGAACAGGTGGCTCGCGATCCGGTTGAGCTCCATGTGGATCACGCGCAGGTACTGCGCGCGCAGCGGGACCTGGAGGTCGAGCAGCCTCTCGACGGCCATGCAGAAGGCCATCGCGTTGAAGTAGTAGGAGAGGTAGTCCATCCGCTCGACGAACGGGATGACCTTCCAGTAGGACTGGTCCTCGCAGCTCTTCTCGATGCCCGTGTGCACGTAGCCGATGAGCGGCGTGAGCTCGTGCACGTACTCGCCCTCGAGCGTGACGAGCAGCCGCAGCACGCCGTGCGTGGCCGGATGGTGCGGGCCGATGTTGATCGTGAAGAGCTCGGAGTCGCGCTCGAGCTCGGTGCCGTACACGGGCGCCTGGCCCTGGGTGTGGCCGTCGTCCAGGGACTCCATCGTGATCGAGCGCTCGCGCTCGCGATAGGGGACTGCGAGCGGGTTCTTTCCCTCTCGGTCAGGCATACCAGCGAGGCCTCTTGTCCTGGTTGAAGGTGAAGATCACCGGCTCGCCGCCGATGGGGAAGTCACGCCTCTGGGGGTGCCCCTCGTAGTCCTCGGGCATGAGGATCCGGCGCATGTCCGGGTGCCCATCGAAGACCACGCCAAACATGTCGTAGACCTCTCGCTCCTGGAAGTTCGCGCCGGACCAGAGGTCCACCACGCTGGGCACGTGCGGGTCGTCCACGCCCACTCGCGTCTTCACGCGGAGGCGCTCGACGCGGCGCATGGACAGGAGCTCGTAGTGCACGCCGAGCCGCGGCTCCTCCGGCAGGTAGTCGCAGCCGTGCAGGCTCGAGAGGAACTCGAACGGCTCCTCCGGGTGCGTTTTCAGCGATGCGAGCACGTCGTGCACCCGCGGCGGCGCCACCTCGAGCGTTGCCTGATCCCGGTAGTAGGCCGTGCCGACCACGGCATCGTCACCCAGCTCGTCTCGGACCCGCTGGGCGATCAGCTCAAGTCCGGTTGCGTCAGGCACGTTCTTCTGTGCCCTGCGCCTTGTAGCGCTCCCGCCAGCCGAGGTCGGGGTGGTCGAGGATCTTCTTCTGGAGCTTGATGATCCCGTACATCAGCGCCTCCGGCCGCGGCGGGCAGCCGGGGATGTAGATGTCGATCGGGAGGAAGCGGTCCGCTCCCGCGACGAGCGCGTAGTTGTTGAACATGCCGGCGCTCGAAGCGCACGCGCCCATCGAGATCACCCACTTGGGCTCCAGCATCTGGTCGTAGAGGCGGCGGATGACCGGGGCCATCTTGATCGACACGCGACCCGACAGGATCAGCATGTCCGCCTGCCGCGGGGAGGCACGCGACACCTCCGCGCCGAAGCGTGAGAGGTCATTCCGCGGCGAGCCGATCACGGAGATCATCTCGATGGCGCAGCACGCAAGGCCGAACGTGGCCGGCCAGACGGCGTTCGCGCGCGCCCAGTTCTGCGCCTTCTCGAGCGTGGTGAAGAGCAGCCGCTCCTGCACGTACTGCTCGAGGTCCTCGTCAGGCACGTCCCCCTTGAGCATCCGCTGCGCCGTCATCTGCTGGATGCGCAGGTTGTCGACCTTCTGCCGCGTTACCTCCACTCAAGCGCTCCTCTCCGCCAGACGAACACGAACCCCACCAGGAGGAGCACGATGAAGACGATCGTCTCCACGAGTGCGAATGTGCCGAGCGCCTGGAGCTGGATCGCCACGGGGTAGAGGAAGATCACCTCGATGTCGAAGAGGATGAACAGCATCGCGATCAGGTAGAAGCTGATCCCGAACCGGAAGTTCTTCCTGACCTCCGAGGGCAGGCCGCACTCGTAGGGTTCGCGCTTGACCGGGTTGGGCCGGCGCGGGCCGAGGACGTTGTTCAGCAGTGTGAATGCTGTTCCAACGCCCGCCCCGAGGAGGATGAAGATGACAACAGGGAAGTAGCTCTTGAGCATCGGACGACGCCCGGTTATACCACCCTTGTGACATGGTGCTACATAGTGCGAAAGGTGGCTAGCTGACTGAGATACACATGGCCGTGGGGATCGCGGTCCTCGCCACGAACCTCGCGGCCGCTGTTTGGGGTGGCGTCGCCTGGCTCCGCCGCATCCCGTCGGTGATCTTCTGGTACCTGCTGCGAGTGGCGCAGGGAGTGGTGATCCTGCAGGTGGCGCTGGGGCTGTTTCTCTTGATCGGTCAGGGCAAGCGGGCCGCGTCCGATCTTCACTACCTGTACGGCGTCTCGCTGCTGGTGATCGCGCTGGTGGCCGAGGCGTTCCGCGCTGGCGTTGCCCAGCGCGAGATCGAGAAGCGCGGGATCGAGGACATCGAGGCGCTCGAGCGGCGCGAGCAGGTGCTGCTGGCGCGAGCCGTGGTCCGCAACGAGATGGGGATCATGACCATCTCGGTGATTGCCGTTGTGACGCTGGCGTTGCGGGCGTTCAGCACCGGGTCATAGGTCATAGGTCATAGACGGCAGTTCTCGACGTGGTCGATCCAAACGCTGACTATCAGTGTCTAGATCAACCACGTCCTCCAAGTCACCCCTTCATTGCCCAAGTCGGAGCCGCGTCATCAAGGGACGCGATTCGGACTGATCGCGGCCGCTACGTGAGATCTAGTCGTCTAGAACGTCCACCCCGCAGGCGCCTGCGAAGAGGCCGGCGTTCTCGACGATGTCGCTCCAGGGCATGCGTATGCCGCGGAGCGAATTTGCGCCACGGAGGCCGTCGAGCTCGCAGCCGCGTAGTTCGACGGTTTCGAAGTGCGCGCCCGTGAGGTCGGCCCCGCGAAGGTCGCAGTCCTCGAACGCGACGGTCGAGATGCCAGTCGATCGCACGCCCGTCGGAGTGGAGGCTGTAGTTGTGCGGGCCGAACTTCTCGCAGCGCATGATTCCCCAGAACACGCCGTTCGAGTGGTCCTCGAGCCACGAGACCATGGCCAGCGCGCCGGGGGTGGGGCGCGTGGTGCAGTGGCGGGCGTAGTCGTAACGGAAGCTGTCGATCGGCAGCTTCACGAGCGAGTCCGCGGGGTTTCTCTTCACCGGGCCGAACGTGTGCGGGTACGACGCGGCCGCGGCGGCCGCGCAGGTCAACGCGAGCGTGGCGAGGAGGGTGGCCGCGACGAAGCGCACCACCCTGGGATCGGCGCGCGCGCGTGTGAGCTTTAGGGGCGCGAGGCGTTCGCGGCCAGGCGGTCCAGCACCTGGCTCACGCTCGACAGCTCTTGTTCGGAAAGCCCCTCACGCAGGCGCTTGTCGAACTTGATCGCCACCTTGCGCAGCCGATCGAACGCCGCGTCGCCCTCCGCCGTTAGCTGGACACGCTGAACGCGGCGGTTTGACGGGTCGCGTCCACGCGTTACGAGGCCAGCCTTCTCGAGGGCGTCGAGATGGTGGGTCATCGTCGCGCCCTTGATGCCCACCGCGCTCGCCAGCTCGCGCTGCGTCTCGGGACGCCCGCTCTTCAGCGACACCAGGATCAGCCACATGGGAACGGAGCCGCCCGCGGCCACGAGCTCGTCCTCGAAGGCGCGGTTGAGCACCTTCGCCACGCGCTGCACGTGAAGGCCGATCGGCTGGGTTCTTGGTCTATCGTTTGACATCTAACAATTCGATATCTAATCTTACCGCGCATGACGGCTTCAGCGACAACTCGAACAGGTAGAAATCCCAGTCTCGCGCAAGCACCGGCCGCTCCGGATGTTCGGTTCGCCTTCGCGGCAATCGTGCTCGCGATGCTGCCGGCGGTGCTCGACCAGACGATCCTGGCCACCGCGCTGCCCACGGTTGCCAAAGACCTCGGCCGCGTGACCGACCTCTCGTGGGTGGTGGCCTCGTACGTGGTGGCATCCACCGCAGCCACACCGATCTGGGGCAAGCTCGGAGATCGGCACAGCCGCAAGCGTCTGCTCGAGCTGCAGATCGTCCTGTTCGTCTCGAGCTCGGCGCTGTGCGGCGCGGCGCAGGACATCACCCAGCTCGTGACCGCCCGCGCCGTTCAGGGTGTGGCCGCGGGCGGCCTCATGACCCTGGCCATGGCAGCGGTAGGCGACCTCGTTCCGCCGCGGGAACGTGGCCGCTACCAGGGCTACATCGCAGCCACATTCGCCGCTGCGGCGGTGCTCGGACCGCTCGTTGGCGGGCTGCTCGTCCAGCACGCGAATTGGCGATGGATCTTCTACGTGAACGTACCGGTGGGCCTCGCCGCGCTGCTCGCCCTTCGCTCCAAGCTGCCGGCGGCAAAGGTGGAGCGCCCAGAGACCCCGCTGGATGTGCTCGGCGGCATCCTGCTCGCGGGCGCGACCGGGGCGTTCGTGCTCGCCTGCGTGTGGGGCGGAGGTCGCTACGGCTGGGGCTCGACGCCGATCGCCGTGTTGATCGCGGCAACGGTCACGTTCTCGCTGCTCCTCGTGGTGCGCGAGCGGCGCGTGGAGGATCCAATCGTGCCGATGCGCATGCTCACCAGCCCGGCCGTGGCGGTGGCGAGCGCAGGGCTCTTCTTCGGCACAGCCGCGCTGTTCGCGGTCACCGTGTTCGTGCCGCTCTTCCTGCAGGCCGCGGTCGGACTCAGCCCGACGCAAGCCGGACTACTGCTCGTGCCGATGATGGTCGGGACCACGATCTCCACCACGCTGTCGGGGCGGAGCATCGCGAAGACAGGCCGCTACAAGCGCTTTCCGCTGATCGGGCTGGCGCTGATGACGGCGGCCCTCGTGCTGCTCGCGGGGTTCGCGCAGCGGCGGTCCGCGGTGGACACGGGTGCCGCCCTGCTCCTGTTCGGGCTCGGCTTCGGCCTCGTGAGCCAGGTGCTCGTGATCGCGGTGCAGAACAGCGTGGAGCGAACGCGTCTGGGCATCGCCACGGCGACCACCACGTTCTTCAGGGCACTCGGTGGATCGGTGGGCGCTGCGACGCTCGGAGCCGTCTTCACGGCACGTGCGGACGCGGGCGCGTCGGTGGCAAGCGCCGTTCAGAGCGTCTTCCTGGTGGCCGCTCCGCTCGCTGCGGTGGCCCTGGTCGTGCTCCTTCGGCTTCCCGAAGCGGAGCTGGGGCGGCGGTAAGAGCGCTCTGGCGCTGTAACTTTTCGGGCCCATGGGCGCAGCGGCCACCCGATTCCGTGGCGCGGAGCTCAAGCTCCCCGCGGAGCTGTCCCGCCTTCCCGACGCTCGCAGCTGGGCCGATGCCGCGGCGGAGGCGTTCGGCTTCGACGAGCTGGTGCGCTACCAGATCAAGATGGCCGTGAGCGAGGGCGTGGCGAACGCGGTCGAGCACGGCTCGTCGTCGCCCGCCGACGAGATCCACCTGCGAGCCGCAAGCGAGGGCGGCGCGCTCGCCTTCTACATCCGCGATTCCGGCAAGTTCATCCCGCGCATCAGCCCGCGCGGCGACCTCCCCGAACGAGGGCGCGGCCTCGCGTTCCTGGGCCAGCTGATGGACGAGGTGGACATCAAGCCATCAGCCACGGGAACGGAACTGAGGTTCTGCAAGCGCCTGAACCCATAGGGCCCTGCAACTCCGCAATTCTGCAACCCAGCCGGTCTGCGGTTCTGCCCCGGCGGCGGCCTCAATCGCCGCCGATGTGGACGACCGTCAGCGAGTCGTTCGCCAGGACAAAGCCGTCTCCGGCCACCGCCGGGGCGAGTGCTGTTTCGCCGCGCGGCGCCTCGGTCCTGCCCAGCGGTCACTAATATGCGCGCCCGTGTTCCGCCCGAAGCTGCTCTCGGCCGCCGTCGTCGCGGCTGCCACCGCGCTCCTCCTTTCGGCCTGCGGTCAGGAGAAGATCAACGCGGCGAACAACAACCCGTCCAGCCCGATCCACCAGGGCGCGGTGATCTTCCACGAGCGCTGCGGTGGCTGCCACACCCTGGCTGCCGCGGCCACGCACGGTTCGGCCACGAACGTCTCCCAGAAGGAGCGGACCGACGGCCCGGTTCTCGACTTCCGCCGTGAGACCGTGCAGGACGTGCTCTTCGCGATCCGCAACGGCGGCTTCTCCGGATCGATCATGCCGGCGAACATCGTGGTCGGGCAGGACGCGCAGAAGGTGGCGCTGTTCGTGGCGAAGTACGCCGGCTCGAAGGCGGCTCCCACCACGCCGCCGCACCAGCCGTAGTCAGCGGGAGGCGCGGTTCTAGATCTCAAGCTCATCCGCCGGGAGCCTGAGCGGGTGAAGGCTGCGCTCGCCCGCCGTGGCGCGGACGCGGCGGGCACGGTGGATCGCGTGCTGGCGGCGGACGAGCGCTGGCGCCAGCTCACCACGCGCGCCGAGGAGCTGAAGGCCGAGCAGAACGCGGCCGGCAAGCAGATCGGGGAGCTCAAGCGCGCGGGCGAGGACGCCACGGACGCGATGCGGCGCTCCACCGAGCTGAAGGAACAGGTGGGGCCCGCGGAGGACGAGGCGCGAAGCGCGAAGGCGGAGCTCGACACGCTGCTGCTAACGCTGCCGAACGTGACGGATCCCTCGGCGCCCGAGCAGGACGAGGAGATCATCCGGCAGGTGGGCGAGGCGGGCAAGACCGGCAGGGACCACCTGGAGCTGCTCGGCGGCCTCGCGGACATGGAGCGTGGAGCGCGCGTGTCGGGCTCGCGCTTCCTCTACCTGAAGGGCCCGCTCGTGCTGCTCGAGTTCGCGCTGGTGCGCTGGGCGATGGAGATTCTGCAGGGGCACGGCTTCACGCCGGTCATCCCACCCGTGCTCGTGCGCGAGGAGGCGCTCTACGGCACGGGGATGCTTCCCGACACCGAGCAGCAGCTCTACAAGATCCCGGAGGACGAGCTGTACCTCGTGGGCACCTCCGAGGTTCCCCTCGCGTCGATGCATGCAGACGAGATCCTCGAGGAGGACTCACTGCCGATCCGCTACGCAGGCTTCTCCACCTGCTTCCGGCGCGAGGCGGGAGCGGCCGGCAAGGACACGCGCGGGATGTTCCGCGTGCACCAGTTCGACAAGGTTGAGATGTTCACGTTCGTGCGACCCGAGGACTCGCCGGCGGAGCACGAACGGCTGCTGGCGATCGAGGAGGAGATCCTCCAGGCGCTCGGCATCCCGTACCAGGTGGCGAACATCCCGGCCTGGGATCTCGGCGCCTCCGCGGCCAAGAAGTACGACCTCGAGGCGTGGCTGCCGGGGCAGGAGCGCTATCGCGAGCTCACCTCCTGCTCGAACACCACGGACTTCCAGGCACGCCGCCTCGGGGTCCGCTACCGCCCCGAGGGCGGGCGGCCGGAGGAGGTCCACACGCTGAACGGCACCGCCGTGGCGGTGGGCCGCACGATCATCGCGATCGTCGAGAACCATCAGCAGGACGACGGCACGATTCGCGTGCCCGAGGTGCTCCACCAGTGGGGCGCTCCAGCGACGATCGCAAGCGCGTAGACGCGGTCGTTTTCGACCTCGACGGAGTGCTCGTGGACTCCGAGGAGGTGTGGAACGAGGCGCGCCGGGAGCTGACGCAGCAGAGCGGCGGCGCCTGGAAGGACGAGGCCACGCGGGCGATGATGGGAATGAGCTCGATCGAATGGTCGCGCTACATGCACGACGAGCTGGCGGTGCCGATGGCGCCTGAGGAGATCTCGGCCGCCGTGGTTGCACGGCTCGAGGAGCACTACCGCCGCGAGCTGCCGCTGATCCCCGGCGCGCGCGACGCCGTGATCCGCCTGGCTGGCCATTGGCCGCTCGGCCTGGCGTCCTCGGCCAACCCGTCGATCATCGAGCTCGTGCTGCGCGAGGCTGATCTGACCGATTGCTTTCGCGCCACCGTGTCCTCAGAGGAGGTGCCGCGGGGGAAGCCCGCGCCGGACGTCTATCTCGAGGCGGCGCGGCGCCTGTCGGTCGAGGCCGAGGCCTGCGCTGCGGTTGAGGACTCCACCAATGGCCTGCGGTCGGCCGCGGCGGCGGGCATGGCGGTGATCGCGAGTCCCAACGCTGATTTTCCGCCGGATCCGGACGCGCTCGGCCTGGCGGATGTGGTGCTCGGATCGATCGCCGAGCTGGACGCGAACCTCGTCAACCGTTTAGCGGACCGCTGAGCTCCGCCCGGAGGCTCGCGATCTCCGTGACGGCGGCAACCATGTAGTCGTGCTCCGCTTCCTCGAGCGCCTCGTCGAGGTCGGCGACGTATGCCGCGTTGCGGTCGAGCCCCTCGAGCGAAGCAAGCGCCCGCTCCGCCTGAAGCTGCGCCAGGTAATCCTGGAGGTCCGCCGCGCTCTCGTCGGTGCGGTCTGTCTGGTTGCCGTCGAACATCTCACTTACATAGACCCGTTGGCACCGCAAATTCATCGCTAAAGGTGAGCTAAGACTTCTCAAGGAGAACGAGACATGCCAGTGATCAATACGAGCGCACTTCCGAACGGAAACCTTCAGGGTGCCGAGCACGGAGCGACGATCTCCGTGATCCTCGACCATTCGGACCCGGGTCAGGGGCCGCGCCTCCACAAGCACCCCTACGACGAGACGTGGGTGGTGAACGAGGGCAACATCAGGTTCCAGGCGGGCGACGAGCAGTTCGACGCCGGACCGGGGGACATCGTGATCGTCCCACCCAACACGCCGCACGGGTTCACGAACACAGGCTCGGGCCCGGCCAGTCTCGTGTGCATCCACGCCAACCCCACCTTCGTCACGGAATGGTTGGAATGAACGCCTCGGCAATTCGCCTCCGGCTACCCTGATCACCCGGTCAGCAAAGCCCCGGAGGGGTGGCAGAGCGGTTGAATGCGACGGTCTTGAAAACCGTTAGGCCCGGTCCACGGGTCTCGTGGGTTCGAATCCCACCCCCTCCGTTCAAGCCCTAGATCACGGGCTTCACGTCCACCACCGGCGTGCCGTCGAGCGCCTCGAGCGGGCGCACGTGCATCCGGTTGCCCTCGAGCGCCAGGACCTCCACCTCGTGAAGTCCGATCGGGTTCGGCCTGTCGGACGAGCGGGTGGCGAACACGCCGGTGAGCGGGTTCGCGAGGTCGTCGCGCGGGTGGACGCGCAGCACGTCGCGGTCCGCGCGGTCGAGCCAGGTGAGCAGGATCATGCGATCTCCGGCGGCAATCCCGTCAAGCGCCTCGATGAAGGCCGGCTCGAACACGAGCCAGGCATCGGGAGCGCCCTCACGACCCTGCTTCGGCGCGTCCGATCGGTCCTTCAGCGTGGACTCGACCACGGCCACGGGCTTCAGCTCGATCATCGAGCCGAGCCTAGAGCTGGCCGAAGCTGAAGCTCTTCTTGTGCGGGAAGGAGCCGGGCTTGCCGTAACCCAGCACGAGCACGTCGTGGGCCTTGAGCTTGTAGTGCACCGGGTCCGCCACCTGCTTGCCGTTCACCCATAGCTGCAGCACGTTGCCGCCATCGCCGGCCTTGTACGAGCCGAGCTGGTTGTTTGTGAAGTAGACGCCCCACACGTTGAGGAACTCGGCCAGCGTGAAGGGATAGAACTTCGCCGACTCCATGTGAATGACGCCGCTCGTGTCGTGCGTGTGGATCGGCGAGATGAAGCGGCCCTGCGGATCGATGCCGATGTCCGCGGGCACCGGGGTCTGCTTCCCGTTGACGTAGATGGTGAGCTGCGCGTGCACGTGGTAGCCCACGTCCGTCTGCTGCGGGAAGTTGAACGCGGCGAGCCGCTGCGCAAGGAAGCTGTACTCGGGCTTCCACGGCGCCGGCCCGTCGTTCAGGCCCACCTGCGCGGCGGCCGGCACTCCGGTATCGCCCCCGGCCTTGGTGTTGCTCACGGTGGTGGCCGTGGTGCTGCTGTTGCTGCCGCCGCCTCCGCTCGAGACGAGCACCACCACTACCACCGCGACGATGATGGCGAGCAGGGCAACGCCGCCGCCGATCTGCAGGCGGCGCCTGCGTTCCGCGGAAGCGGTGGCCGCGCGCTCCCGTTCAAGACGCTCCTGCCGGAGGCGCTCCTTCTGTTCCTTGCGACTGCTCAAGCGACGTAAAGGTAGTAGGTCGAGCGGCGAATATCGGGTGCCACCCGGCGCTTCTTAACCCTTCCTTACCCTTGGCCCAAGCGCTTCCACCCAGTCGAGATAGCGCCCGCAGAGCGTTCTGGCTCGGCTCGGCTGGACGTAGGTCACCGGCTCACGACCCGACTCGTCGCTCAGCACGAGCGGCCCGAATCCCGACTCGAAGCCGCCGCTTCCCACGTGGAGAAGGCTAGGCGGGTCGTACACGATGCGCACGCGCTGCACGGTGCCGGCGGTGAGCCGGACAGAGCCGATCTTCACGAACGGCTCCCACTCGAGCACGCCACGCCCCGAGGCGGCGAGCCTGCCATCGACGAACACCCGCACGCGGGACTTGAAGGAGCCGCCGAGCCACACCCCGTAGGTGGTGTCGCGCGGCACGATCGCCCGCCCGTGCACGGACCCCGCGCCCCCGGGCTCCAGCGCGCCGGGGTGCGCGGGATCGAAGAACCAGCCGGGCGGAATCCGGGCGTCCGTGAGCGCCACCTCCACAGGTGCCACGCGCGGCGCGGCGGCAAGCTCCCCGCCGGGCGGCACCTGCCGCGCGAGCTTCTGCACCGCCGCGCAGTCCGGCACGTCTCCCGGCTCGAGTCCCGTGCCCAGCGGGAGGTCCGCCACCACAGGACGAGCGGGGGCCACCGGCCGCTGCCACACGTCCCAGTAGCGCCCCCGCCAGGCGAGGCTGTAGGGAGCGGGCGGCCGGCTCTCGCTCGGCGAGCGGTGGAGGACGATCGTCCGGTAGCCCATGAGCGTGTTCGGGGCAAAGCGGTCGAGGTCCGCGGACGAGCCCTTCGGCACCTGGTTCCCGTCGCGCATCGGGATCACGTGCACGCGCAGCTCCGACACGCTTTCGGCGTCGAGCTGCCGCAGGAAGTGGCGCGCCCCGTACGGGTCGTAGTCGTTCATCAGCGCTGGCCCCTGTCCGGCGAAGCGCTTGCCGATCTGCTCGAGCTCCGCGAGCTGGCGCCGCGGCGCGAGGTCGACGTTGCGGTAGGCCAGCGCGTTCGACCAAACCACGCCGCCGAGGAGGACCAGCGCGAGTACCGCTCCCAACCCGCGCCACGCCCAGCCACCGCGCAGGAACACGATCCCGGCTCCGGCCATGCCCGCGAGCACGAAGGCAGGTGACGCGGTGGCGTACGCCTTGCCGTCCACCCAAGGCGAGCCGATCCACACCACCACGAGGCACGCCGCCGCCGTCGCGAGCACGAATAGGGGGAGCTCCCATGCGCCGCGCTGGAGCGTCACGAACACCGCGGTAGCCGCCAGCAGCACGAGGAGGATGAGCAGCACGGTGGTCACCGTGGGGTGGACGGTGGAGACGCGGAAGTCGGGCGCCGGCCAGATGCCGAGCACCTGCGAGGGCTTCAGCGGCTGGCGCAGGTTGCCCAGCTCGGTCTCGCTCGTGAGCGTGCCCGAGGCGGGATGAAGGAACGTGCGCGCCATCGCGATCGCGGGCGCCGCCAGCACCGCCGCCACGGGCACGAACACGAGCGCCTGGCGCACCGGCACGTCGCGCCGCTGAAAGCGGACTGCCACGAGCAGCGCGCCCACGAGCGCCGGGGCGAGCCACACACCACCGCCGATGCTGAGTGCGGAGAGGCCCGCCGCAAACGTGACCGTCACGGGCAGCAGCGCGCGACCCAACCGCGCCTCGCGGGCAGCGTCGATACCCAGCGCCGCCGTGGTGGCCACGAGCCAGGCCGCCGCCACCTCCTTCACTCCTCCCCAGAGCGAGTAGCCGTAGAGCGTGGCGGCCTGGGCCGCTGCGAACGCGCACAGCGCGGCGAGTGGCCGCGAGCGCAGCGCCCTGCTCGCGAGCCAGTACAGAGACAGCGCGAGCATTGCCGCAAGGAACGCCATGTATGGCTGGAACAGCCACGCGATGTCCTGGCCGGTGAGCTTGTGGCCGATCCCGAGCGGCAGGAACGAACCGAGCGGGTAGCCCGTGCTCAGGTAGCTGTGGAGCGTGGCGCCGTAGGTGGACGTGGGCAGGTTCGACAGGCTGCTCCCGTGCCCGAAGGCGTGATCTGTCAGAGCGAGCCAGGTGGCGGTGTCATCGAGCTTGATGTAGCCCGCGAACGTGGCCTGGCCCGAGAGAACGATCGGCGCTGCGTACACGGCGAACACGCCCACGGTCGCGGCTGCGGCCCAGCCGGCGCCGCTCGGCCGGAGCCTCCATGCGCGTCCCAGCACCAGTCCGGCCACGGTGGCCACCAGCACAACCGGCAGGGCGAGCGAGACCGTGACGGAGTTCGAGATCGCGAGCTGCGCGAGCACGATCACGAGCGCGAGCCCGGACGGCAGCAGCAGCGGCCGCGGGAGCCGCGAGCCGCTGACGGCGTCGAGCAGCAGTCCGCAGCCGAGGCAGACCACGCACATCACCAGCGGAAACAGCAGCCAGCATGCCGCCACGTTCAAACCGCGCGGACGCTAGCGCACCGGCAGGCCGCCGACGGGCTGAAGGACGCTAGGTCTCGCTGGCCACCGGCTGCTGCTGTTGCATGGCCGGCGTCTCCGGAGCCTCCCGGTAGGGATGCTCCTCCTTCACGTCTTCCTCGTGGTAGACGCTCTCGGCGTTCACGGCCCAGAGGTCATGGCTCGTGCCCTGCACGAGGTTCTCCACCGCACGCATCGCGGTGAGCATCGAGTGATCCGAGTTGTTGTAGCGGTGCAGGCCGTTGCGGCCGACCTGCTGCAGGTTCGTGACGGTCTCGAGCCACGAGCGGATCGTGGCGACACGCTGCTCGTAGTCGCGGTCGTACATCGGGTAGGCCTTCGGCACCCGCACGGCGTAGCCGCGCTCGACCTTCGACTGCGACGCCAGGCCGAGCTGCTCGAGCTCGCGGGAGGCGATCGCCACCAGCTCGTCGTCGCTCATGGTCCAGAGGTCGTCGCCCTCGAAGCAGAAGTACTCGAGGCCCACGCAGGCCTTGGACTGGTCGGGCACCATCCACGGGCTCCATGAGCGGTAGTTCTGGATGCGGCCGACCCTCACGCCGGGCTCGTGGATGTAGATCCAGTTGTCCGGGAAGAGGTCCTCGCCGTCGATCACGAGCGCGACTGTGAGGAAGTCCCGGTAGCGCAGGCCGCGTGCGGCGTCGCGCACCTCCGGCGGTGCGAGCGGGCGCGTGATCTCCACGGTGGCGCGCAGCGGAAGCGAGGAGATCACCTCGCCTGCCTCGATCGTCTCGCCGTCGGCTTCCACGGCCACAACGCGACCGTCCTCGATCACGAGCCGTTCCACCGGAGTCTCGGTGCGGACGTCGCCGCCGAGGCGGCGGATCTCGGCCGCCATCGAATCCCACATCTGCCCGGGGCCGAAGCGCGGGTAGTGGAACTCCGAGATGAGGCTCTTCACGTTGTCACGGTTGCCGAAGAAGGCAGCCTTCGCGGCGCTGAAGAAGGACAGTCCCTTGATCCGCTGCGCCGCCCACTCGGCTCGGAGCTCGGTGCACGGCACGCCCCACACCTTCTCGGTGTAGGACTTGAAGAAGAGCTGGTAGAGGCGCTTGCCGAAGCGGTTGGACACCCACTCCTCGAGACTGTCCTCGTTGCCCTTCGGCTTGATGGCGGCGCGCAGGTACGAGAGCAGCGCGCGCGTGAGCTCGATCGGCCCGAGCTTGCGTATCACGTCCGGGCCGCGCAGCGGATAGTCGAGGTAGCGCTTGTTCCAGTAGATGCGCGACATCCGCGGGCGCAGCAGAAACTCCTCGTCGAGCACCTCGTGCCAGAGGTCGTCGACCTCCTTCGACTTGGTGAAGAAGCGGTGACCTCCGAGGTCGAAGCGGTAGCCGTCGCGCTCCTCGGTCATCGCAAGGCCGCCGAGCTTCTCGTTCGCCTCGAGAACGATCACGGGCAGCCCCCGCTTCGCGAGCAGGTAGCCGGCGGTGAGTCCGGCGGGGCCGCCGCCGAGCACCACGGTGGGCTTCTCGAGCAACGCGCTACGCCGTTGGGAGGGCGCGGTAAAGCGGCGGGTGGGGGGCGACGTTTCGTTCATGGAAAGAGGGGTGGACGGCGAATTCGAGGTGTGCGCGGGTTGCATGCCGGTGGTGAACCCCGTTCGCCCTAGGCCCTATTTCTACCAAGTTCGGCCCGATTACTAACCCGGAGTAACGCGCGTGAAGATCAGCGCACGCAGGCCCTTTGGATGGTAGTCCGCACGGAGATGGGGAAGTCGCTTCGTGAGCTTGAAGCGCGGATCGTGCGCGAGCGCCCGCGCCCAGTCCGCCGAACGCTGGCGCACCAGGCTCGTCCACGGCGCCGTCCAGCCGCTCGTTCCCCCGACGATCGGCCGCAGCAGCAGCACGTGCTGCCCGGGCTTCATGTTCCTGATCAGCGGCTCGAGGTTCTTCTGCGGGGTGGCAGCCTTCATCCGCGACATCGCGTCCACCCAGTTCATCACCCGAGGATCGGACACGGGCCCCATCTCGTTCGCCCAGCGCAGACCCTTCGGCGCGTAGTAGTTCACCACGGCGTCCTGCTCCGGATGGCCGACGATCACGAGGTCGCCCTTCTTCAAATATGGCGCGGCGGTCCACATCACGTGACGGTCGATGCTCTTGTGCGCGATCGAGCCGAACGGGATCCAGAACGCGAGGATCAGCAGTCCCGCCACCACGCCGAGCCGCCCGGCGTCGGCGAGGCCCACGCCCGCCATCAGGAGCAGCGGGCCGACGAAGGCGGCGAAGTAGCGGTACGCCCACGCCGGCGAGATCTGCGATCCGATGAACGCCCACAGCAGCGTGCCGAAGAAGAGCACGAGACCGGCGGTGGCGGCCTCGCGCTCGAGGCCGCGGCGGCGCGCGAACATCGTGGCGATCCCGGCGCCGCCGGCGAGCAGGATCGGCATGGCCATGCGGTCGCCGTCCACGGTCATCGACACCGCCACGCGCAGGCTGTGCAGTGACGGCGGCGTGGACCACGGCGCGCCGGTGTGTCGCGCCTGGAAGATGAAGTTCGGAAGCCACGGGATGAAGAGCACGAACGCGCCGCCAAACGCGAGCAGCCCGTCCTTGATCAGCGGCCGCCTGTCCTCGGCCTTCCACACCAGCACGCCCAGCGCGGTGAGCGACGCCGCAATGAAGAAGAGCGCCCAGTTGTGCGTGTAGAGCATGAGCGCGACCGACACCGCGAACCCGATCAGGTAGCGCCTCCTCCTGAACACGAACGCGTGGATGAAGCAGGCGGTGGCGATCAGCGAGAAGAGCACCATCCACGAGTACATGCGGGTCTCCTGCGCGTACGTGGTGAGGTACGTGTTGAACGCGAACAGGGCGGCGGTGAACCAGGCGGCGCGCTCGCTGAACAGGCTGCGGGCCGCCCACCAGCCGACCGGAATGGTGGCCAGGGCGGGGATCAGCGACAGCACGTGCGTGGCCTCCTCGCTCGTGCCGAACAGCCTCATCCAGATGTGCAGCATCAGGTAGTAGAGCGGCGGGGAGCCGTCCTGGCGCAGCACGTGCGGGATCGATGTGAAGTGGTGCGAGGCGATTCCCCACGAGAGCCCTTCGTCGATCCAGTACGCGGCACTCAGCTCGCGCGTGCGCGCGAACGCGGACGCGAGCGTGAGCAGGCTGAGCGCGATGACGGTGGTGGCGACCGGGCCGGGGCGTCGCAGAGGCGGCCTCGGAAACGCGCGTCGGCGCGCGGCGGGAGCGGTTGCCATTTTGCGGAAGATAGTCGCCCGGGGGCTCGCAAGGCGCGCTTCGGCCTACCCTTGTGCCGCGATGCGGGTCGACTGGGCAATCCCCTGCCGCTATGCGGAGGTGAAGGGAGGCCTCGCGACGGTCGTGGGCGCGCAGGTGGATGCCGTGCGCGTCGCCGACTTCCCGGCGCGGGTGGGAACGTGGCTGGCCGTGCGGCTCGTCTTCGGCGACGACGAGGCGTCATCGGCCCACGACGTGATGCTGAAGATCCTCGACCCCCAACTCGCCGAGATCAGCGAGACACACACGAACCTCACTCTCGGCCCGCCGAACCCGGAGAAGGCGCCCGGCTGGGAGGGCAGTCACCTGATGGCGACGTTCGTCCAGTTCGAGGCGGCGTCAGAGGGGACGCACACGTTTGAGCTGTATGTGGACGGGCGGCATCAGCAGACGTTGCCGTTCAGTATTCGGGGACCTTCGGTCCCCGGGGCATAGGGCATAGGTTGGAGGGCATAGGGCATAGGTTGGAGGGCATAGGGCATAGGGCATAGGCCGGAGGGCCTTCTGCGCCCCGTTCTCGCGTGATGGTCCCAGCTTGGGACTGCTGCAAATAGGAACCTCGTTACCGCCGGCTAGTCCCCTGGGGTGATGTCTGCTTCGGGCGGAGGCTCCTCTGATGGCTCTTCGTCGCCGGCCACGGCGCCTGGCACGGACTCGTCGCTCTTCTTCGACTCCCAGTCCTGACGCGTTTCCTTGATGTGCTCCTCGAGCTCTTCGTTGCGGCGCTTGAGGTCGTCCGCGTCGCGCTCGGCCTGCTCGTGGATTCGCTCGTGCTCGCTCATGACTCCTCTTCCTCCGCTGCGCGCCGCTCGGCCTCGGCGCGCTCCTCGAGCTTCTTCTTGAGGTAGGCGGCCTTCTCCGCCCGGCGATCGAACTGTGCGGTGTCCTCCTCCGCCGGCGCATGCTCGGACTCCATGCGCGCATCCTCCTCACGCTTCATCTGCCGGACGCGCAGCTCCTGGGTTGTCGGATCCTCGTCATGCATCAGGCTGCCTCCGACATGCCCTCGAGCTCGCGCGTGCGGGCGAGGTGTTCGAGCGCGCGTGACTCGATCTGGCGCACGCGCTCCGGCGAGATCCCGAGGCGGCGGCCGGTCTCGCGCAGCGGGGTTGGGTCGTCGCCGTTGATGCCGTAGCGCAGCTTCACCACGTCGCGCTCTCGCTCGGGCAGCCTGTCGAGGGCGCGGCGCAGTGTCTGCTTGCGCAGGCTCACGTTCACCTCGTCCTCGGGCTCGGGAGCGTCGCTCGGCAGGAGGTCGCCAAGGGAGCTCTCGCCCTCCTCGCCGATGGGCCGGTCGAGGCTCGTGATCGTGCGCGCGGCTTCGCGCACCTCCTCCACCTGCTCGATCGGCAGCTCCGCCGCGACGGCGATCTCCTCATCGCTCGGCGGGCGGCCGAGCTTGGTGGCAAGCTCGCGTTCCACGCGGGCGATCTTGCGCTCCCGCTGCCCGATGTGCACCGGGATGCGGATCGTGCGTGACTTGTTGGCCACGCCGCGCTGGATCGCCTGGCGGATCCAGAAGGTCGCGTAGGTGGAGAACTTGTAGCCCTTGCGCCAGTCGAACTTCTCGACCGCGCGGATGAGGCCGAAGATGCCCTCCTGGATGAGGTCGAGCAGCGGCAGGTCGTGCCCCTGGTACTTCTTCGCCAGCGACACGACGAGGCGCAGGTTCGAGTTGATCATGCGCTCCTTCGCCTCCATGTCACCGCGCTCCACGCGCTTGGCGAGGTCCACCTCCTCGGCGGCTGTGAGCAGCGGGTAGCGGCGGATCTCGTTGAGGAAGATCTGGAGAGCGTCGGTGGTGATGCCGGCGACGTCCGGGTTCGAGTAGTGCGTGGGCTCGGCGGAGGCGCGACCGCAGTCGTCTGTCACGCGGATGCCACGTGCCTCGAGGGAGTCCTGGATCTCGTTCGCCTCGTCCTCGTCGAGCTCGAGCTCCTGAGCGAGTGCGCTGATTTGTGAGAGGTTCACGCAGTCGTCCTCCTCGTTGATGAGGCTGTCGATGCGGGTCTGAAGCTGGTCGGTGGCCATCAGGTCTCTCCCGGTGCGATTTGGGGTTCCGGGCGCTCGGGTGGACTGTCCGGCGGCTCCGGATCGGGCTCCGGCACGTCCGGCGAGTCCGGCGGCGGCTGCTCGGGCGGGGACGGCTCCGGCACGGTCGGAGTGCCGGGATCGGGAGCGGGGCTTGGCTCGGGATCCGGCACCGCCGGCTGGCCCGGATCGGGCATCGGCTGCTCGGGCGCCTGGGGTGTGGACGGGACTTCCATGTGCCTGGGCGTGTACCCACGCCGAAAAGCGGCAAAACGAAGCCTAAAGCTGCGCGATCACGGCTGCAGCCACCGCCTCGAGCACCGGTCCCATGGGGATTCCAGCCACTGTTCCGGCCCCGCTCACCACTCGCGGATTTCCGCTCTCGCTGACCAAGTGTGCGCGTACTGACACCGGTACCGGTTGCGACCCCGCGGCGAGACCGCCGGCGAGCCCTCCGAGCAGGCCGCCCAGGCCCCCGCCGACGCTCGAGCCGAGGTAGCTCGCGAGGGCGGCGGGCGTGAATGTGGCCTGTACGCCGAGGTAGTAGGTGTTCGAGCCTCCCGCCTTGTCGAGCGTGAAGTGCTGCGTGTGGAACGGGCCGGCGGTGACGTCACGCAGGTCGATGTGCGCCGAATGGAAGCCGTCCAGGTTCTTCAGCACGTGCTGCCTGCCGGTGCCCAGCTGGACGTCCAGGCCGCTGCCCGTCACGCGGATCGAATCCCCCTGGTGGAAGAGCAGCCGCAGCGCGGGGAAGGCGTGTACGGACGCGTGCGCGGTGCCGCCGCCCTTGGTGAGCCGGTGCTCGATCCGGGAGGCCGCGAGCACCGGCAGCAGGAGCTGCGTCACTGCCAGAACGATGATCAAAAAAGCCACGACGATGCCGATCGGGAGGGCTACGCTTCGGCGCATACAATCCCGAAGTCTCCCGGAGAGGTGGCCGAGTGGCTGAAGGCACTCGCCTGCTAAGCGAGTAGGGGGCGCAAGCTCTCTCGCGGGTTCGAATCCCGCCCTCTCCGCTACCTACCGAGCAGGGGAACGCGGCGAGCGGGTGGACCGCCCCGCGGGACGGCCCACCATCGCCGGACGCTCATCGAACCGACGTCAGAGGTTCGCGAGCGCGGGTGTGTTCACGAGCTGCAGCACTATGTTCAACAGCCCGGTGAGCTGGCTGATCTGGCCGGCCAGCGGGTTGGTGTTGAGCAGATTCGCCACACCGCATAGGAGGTTCCCGAGCAGGTTGCCGGGTCCCTGTATCGCGGTTATCTGCAGGTGCACCTGGTTGAGCTGGACCCGCAAGCCGAGCAGGTTCAGGTCCAACGGTCCTAGCGTGAGATTGAGAATCGAGCACGTGGTTGGGGCCTGCGCGCTCGAGCTTCCCATCGACACCGGCAGCATCACGTTGTTCTTCGAGACGTGACGCCTACCGATGTGCCCGGTGAGCTTCCCTACCGCGTAGGCCTTCCCGCCTTTGCTGGTGAAGTAGTTCACCGTGTAGGTGCCCGCGAACTTCTTGTGGTTCGAGACCTTCCCGGTCACCGGGATGTTCTTGAACGACGTAGCCGTGGGCGTCGTCTGAGCGCCGGCGGCTGCCGGACCGATCAGCATCAGCGCAGACACGGCCGCGACGGCGAGCCACACCATCCGTAGCTTCATCCTTGATTCCTCCTGATTTGGACTGTTGGGGGCAGCCCGCGCGGTACTGACCTAGCGGCTGCGGGGGTACCCAGGCAATCCGGGGGGAATCGTTCTCAGCGGCACGTTGGCGTGTGAACGTTCATGCACCTTCCGGGGCGGGCACGGCTTCCACACCGGGCAGGGCGTCACCGCGCGTGTTGGTCGCACGGACGGCGATCGCCGCAGCCGCCACCAGGAAGATGCTGCAGGCGAGCAGCGCGCGTGTGAACCCGCCGGCCAGCGCGCGGTCCGGGGAGGCGTGGTCCGCGAGCAGGTGGTGCGCGCGGGAGGTGGAGATGGCCGAGAAGATCGCCAGGCCCAGCGCGCCGCCGACCCAGGTCGACGCGTTCACCAGCGCCGCAGCGAGCCCGGCCTTGTCCGCGGGCACGCCGGCCTGCGCCGCCGTCGTGGCGGCCACGAAGACGCCGCCGAGTCCGAGCGACATGATCAGCAGCCCGGGCAGCAGGTCGGAGAGGTAGGTCCCGTGCACTGGAATCTGCGAGAGCCAGAAGATCCCGGCGGCTTCCGCTATCGCGCCAACCACGAGGATCCGCCGCGTGCCCACCCGCGGAAGGAGATTCGTCGCGATCGCGGCCCCGACGGCCACTCCGAGCGCGGCGGGGACGAAGGCAGCCCCGGCTCCGATGCGCGAATACTGGAGCACGTTCTGCATGTACAGGGTCACGAAGAAGAACATTCCGTAGGACCCCGCGATGGCCACGACCTGAGTCACGTCTGCGGCGGCCAGCCCGTTGATGCGCAGGATCGAGAACGGGAACAGCGGGTTGGGATGGCGGGACTCGTTGACGGCGAAGGCCCCGAGCAGTGCGGCGGCTGCCGCGAGCTCTCCGATCGTCCGCGTATCGCCCCAGCCCACGTCGGGAGCCTTCACGAGCGCGTGGATCAAGACGAGCATCCCGGCGGTGGCGAGGATGGCGCCCAGCACGTCGAATCCGCGCGACTCGAGGCGGCGCCGATCGCTCGGGATCAGGCGGTAGACCGCCGCCAGGTCAATCGCGCAGATCGGCAGGTTCACGAAGAAGACCCAACGCCACCCGGGGCCGCCGGACAGCGCGCCCCCGAGGAACACCCCAAGCGCCGACGCCAGTCCGGCGGTGGCTCCCCAGGCACCGAGTGCCTGAGCCCTCTCCTTGCCCTGCGTGAAGGTGGTGGTGAGGATCGACAGCGCCGCCGGGATCATCAGCGCCGCTCCCACGCCCTGCGTGAGCCTCGCGCCGATCAGCATGCCCTCGCTGGTGGCCACACCGGCTGTGAGTGAGGAAGCCGCGAACAGCGCGGTGCCCGCGACGAGCACCCGGCGGCGGCCGAGCAGGTCCGCCGCGCGGCCGCCGAGCAGCATGAAGCCGCCGTAGGTGAGCAGGTAGGCGCTCAGCACCCACTGGAGGCTCTGCAGGGAGAAATGAAGGTCGTGGCGGATTGAGGGGAGCGCGACGTTGACGATCGATGCGTCGACGAAGTCAAGAAAGGCGACTCCGCAGAGGAACAGCAGTACGAGCTTCCCGCGGGGCGTTGCGAGGAGGGAGGGCTGGATGGGAGTGGGCTGCGACATGAGGCCTCCGAAGTCCAAGGGACCAGATAGCGAGTTAGTGAGTTGACTAACTTACAACGCAGAGGCGCCCAGGTCAACTACGATCAGTGAGATGGCTAACTCAACGACGAAGCAAGAAAAGCGCGACGGCCGCGGGGCCGGCAAGCGGGAGCGCCTGGTTGAGGGGGCTCGCGCGGTTCTCTACGCGCAGGGCGTGGAACGGACGACGCTCGCGGAGATCGCGGAAGCTGCCGACGTGCCGGTCGGCAACGTCTACTACTACTTCAAGACAAAGGACGAGCTGGTGGAGGCGGTGGTGGCCTCCCACCTCGATGAGGTGCGCGGCGCGCTGAAGGCGCTCGAGGTGCACCGCACCCCGAAGGCTCGCCTGAAGGCCTTCGTGCGGCTGCTCATTCAGCAGGCCGATCTGATGGCCGCCCACGGGTGCCCGCAGGGGAGCTTGTGCTCCGAGCTCGACAAGCGCGACGCGGGATCAGCCCGTCAGCGGAGCGAGCTGCTTGGCGCCCCTATCGACTGGGCCGAGCAGCAGTTCCGCGCGATGGGCCGGCGCGACGCGCGCGATCTTGCTGTGGCGTTGATCGCGTCGTACCAGGGCATTGCCCTGATCACCCAGAGCTTCGGCGACCCCGAGCTGGTGGTGCGTGAGGGCAAGCGGCTCGAGCGCTGGATCGACTCGCTGGGCTAGCGCCCGCGCGCGGATGCTATGTGTGCGCGAGCCGGGCGCTCGAAAGCGCCGCCACGTGGCGGTGATCCGTGCCGCAGCAACCGCCGATCACCGTGAGGTCGGGTAGGCAGTCGAACAGGGCGCGGTGGCAGGCGGCCAGGTCGGCCGGCTCATCGGAGTCGAGCTCGTCGGCCTCGTCCAGCTCCTGGTGGCTCTTCGGCGACCCGTTGGCGCGAACGCCGCGAATGCGCTCCACCCACGCGTCTCCGTCGAGCACGTGTGCGAAGTGGGTGGGGTGCGCGCAGTTGACCATGTAGTAGGCGGGGCTCGCGTCCGTCTCGGCGTCGGTCTGCTCGATCGCGTACCTCAGCGTCTGCCCGTTCGGCAGCCGGCCGTCGGTCTCGACGGTGAACGAGATCACCGCGGGAATGCCCGCCGCATGCGCGGCGCGAGCGATGCCCACGGCCTCGCTCGTGTTCGTGAGCGTGAGCGCCGACACGAACTCGGCGCCCGCATCCGCGAGCGTCTCGATCTGGGCCGAGTGGTACATCTCCGCCTCGGCCGGGCTCATCGCGTCGTCGGCGGAATAGGCGTCGCGGCGCGGGCCCACGCAGCCGGCGATCGCCGTAGGTGTGCCGTCCTCCTCGTGCTCGGCCCGGATCTCCTGCGCGAGCAGCACCGCGCGGCGGTTCACGCCCTCGATGTCGTCCGGCGAATAGCCCAGCTGCTCGCCCCACTGCCGGCTGGCGCGCCAGGTGACCGTGTCGAGCAGCAGCCCGAGCTCTCGTTCGCGTGCGATCGCGAAGTAGTCGTCGAAGTAGGAGCGGAGCGTCTCAGTGCCCTCCTCGTCCGCGAGCAGCGTGAAGGACGCGAAGCAGGGCAGGTCGATTCCGTGGTGGAAGATCAGGAAGGTCTCCATCCCGCCGTCAGTGATGAACATGCGGTCGCCGGCGAGCTGCGGAAGGTCGTGCGAAGTCATGGCGCGGATCCTCTCGGGTGGGCGCCGCGGAGGCAATGGGTGTAGCCCTGTAACCGCCAACTATCCTGCGCACCGTGTTCGGGGCCTACGCCGCCGCGGCGGTGATTCTCGCCGCCTCGGTCGTGATCGGACTCGCGCTGTGGCGGCTCGCTGGCTGGGAACGGGCGTCGTTCTGCGCGCCCGCGGCCGGGTACGCGCTTCTCCTCATCGTCTGCGATGTGGCGGCCAAGCTGCCGGGGCGCACCGTCACGGCAGCGGTGGTGCTCGCCGTCCTCGTCGCGCTCTCCGTGCTCGTGCTGCTCGCTGCGCCGTATCCGCCCGCGGCGGTGGCCACGGACGGGCTCGCTCTCTCCGTCCTGTCACTGCTCCTCGTGGGCCTGCCTTTTGGGGTGAGCGGCCACTTCGGCGTGCTTGGGGTGGGCGACAACAACGACATGTCGGTGCACATGGGCGCCGCGTACTGGCTGCAGACGCACGCGCTGCAACAGGACGTGATGCTCGTCAAGCCGGGCTACCCGCTCGGGCCGCACGCGATCGCCGGCGCCGTAGGCACCGGGCTCGGCATCTCGGTGGAGCAGGCGTTCATGGGGGTGATGATGGTCGTCCCCGCTCTCACGGGGCTCGCGGCGTACGCGGGACTCGAACGGCTGTCGCGCGGTCCGCGCTTCATCGCGGCGCTGCTCGTGGGCTTCGCGTACATGGCCGCCTCCTACTACGCGCAGGCGGCATTCAAGGAGACGATCCTGGGAATGCTGCTTCTCGCGTTCGTGCTCGGCTTGCGCGAGTTCGCCGGCGAGCTGCACTGGCCGCAGGCGCGCCAGGCGGTGCCGCTCGGCGTGATCGCGGCGGGGGCGGTCTACACCTACAGCTATCCCGGGATCTACTGGGTGCTCGCCGCGCTCGGGCTCATCTGGGTGGCGATGGCCCTGCGTGGCGGCGCGGGCTTCGTGGCTCGCGGCGTGTACCTCGTGCGCGACTCCGTGTGGCCGCTGGCCGCCGGCGCGCTCGCGTTCCTCGTGGCGATTGCGCCGGAGCTCCCGCGCGTCGTTCATTTCGCCACCTCGCATTACGCGAACGAGCCGCCGGCGGGACTCGGCAACCTCGAGCACGCGATCACCCCGGCGCAGACCCTCGGGGTCTGGCTCACTCCGGACTTTCGCTTCGATCCCGACCCGCGCTGGCTCACGGTGATTGGCCTGGTGCTCGCGGCCGGCGCGCTCGTGTGGGCGCTCATGTCGTGGTGGCGCGAGGAGGACGTGACCGTGCCGGCCGCCTTCGTCGCCGCGGTGGTCGTATGGCTCGTGGCGTCGAAGACGAAGAACCCGTACAACGCGGCCAAGGGCCTGGCGATCATGTCCCCGCTCGTGATGCTGCTCATCGTGAGCGTCCTGCTGGCGCCGCGTCGCGAACTGCGCTTCGCGCGTGCCGGGCCGAGCCGGCTGCGATTGCCCGTGGCGTTTGTCGTGGTGATCCTCGCGGGCATCTCCAGCTTCCTCGCGCTGCGAGACGCGCCGGTGGGCCCGCAGGAGCCGTGGGCCCAGCTCGGCACGTTCCGGCCTCAGATCAGCGGTCAGCGCACGCTCGCGAACTTCGACGACGACTTCGCGCTGTGGGAGCTCCGCGACGGGATCGTCGGGCGCTTCCGCTTTCTCTACACGCCGTTGCTCGTGCCGCTGCGAACCGTCAAGCACTGGGCGCCCGGCCAGGCCACCGACTTCGATTCGTTCAACTCGGCCACGCTCGACGACTTCGCGTATGTGGTCACGAGCAGGACCGCGTTCGCGAGCCAGGTGCCGCCGAACTTCAAGCTTGCGGCGTCCACGCCGCAGTACGAGCTGTGGCGGCGCACGGGACCCACGCCGCCGCGCAGCGTGCTGCCCGAGGCAGGGCGGCCGGGGGCGAGGCTCGACTGCGCGAACGGCCCCGGGCGAACTCTCTCGCGGCGCCGCGGAGCCGCGCACGTGATCGCCGAGCCGGTGGTGGCGCCGCCCACCGGCTGGTCGTCAGACGTTCGCGGCGCGGGCGACAGCGGGAGCCAGCAGCTCAAGCTCCCGGCCGGCACCTGGGACATCTCGCTCCAGTACGTGTCGCGCCAGCCCGTGACCGTTACGAGCTCCGGCCTGCGCGCCACGCTGCCCGGCAACCTCGCGCGGATGGGCCCCTTCTACTCGGCGGGCCGCGTCCACAGCGACGGGCGCAACGCGGTGACGATCACCGCGAGCATCGCCAAGCTGCCCGCCTTCGGACGGCTGCTCGGCTCGAGTGGCCACACGCGCGCGCTCGACTCGCTGGACAACCGGCCGCTCGGAGCGATCGCCGCGACGCGGGTGGACGTGCGAGGCCGCGACGTCCCGCTTGGGCGCGCGTGCGGCCGTTACGTCGACTGGTATCGCCTCGGCCGCTGATCAGCGCAGCCAGGCGCGCACGATCGCGTTGGCGAAGCCCATGCCGTAGCCGAGCGTGGCCGGCTTCTTCGTCTCGCCGTGCATGCGCCGTGCGACGGTGATCGGAACCTCCTCGAGCCGCAGTCCCCGCTTCACCGCCTCGATCAGCCATTCGGATGCGTGGAACTGCTCCTGGCGCAGGTCGAGCTTGGCCACCGACTCCGCCTTGATTGCCCGGTAGCCGCTCGAGCAGTCGGTGATGCGCGTGCCCGTGACGGTGCTGAGCACGCGGTTGAACACGCGCAGGCCGAGCTCGCGGGAGAAGGTGTTGGGGTCCGCGCTGCCGAGCGTGCGCGACCCGTTCACGGCGTCGGCGGTGCCGGCGACGATCGGCCGCACGAGGCGCGGCATCTCCTCGGGGAGGTGCTGGCCGTCGGCGTCGAGCGTGACCACCACCGCTGCGCCCGCCTCGATCGCGAGCGCGTAGCCCGTGCGGAGCGCGGCGCCCCCGCCGCGGTTGCGCAGATGCCGGGCCACCACGGCGCCGGCCGCCTCCGCGGCGTCCACGGTTCCGTCGCCGGACCCGTCGTCCACCACGAGCACGGTGGTGGGAAGGCCGCACACGCGGTCGGGCACGCGGGAGATGACGGCGCCCACGTTCTCGGCCTCGTTGTAGGCGGGAATGACGACGAGGATGCCGCCGCGAACGCGGCCGTCGAGGTCGGGCAGCGCGACGTCGCGATGTTCGACTAGCTGGGTCAAAGGAGTGACGAAATGGTGAGGGGAGGGGCCGTCAACACGGCCTGAGAGTGAGGGGCTAGACGAAGATTCTTGTAAATGACGCGCGAGTGTGCGTTTGCAATTCGCCGCGCGTCGGTATTGTCCCCGCTGTGCAAGTCCTGATTCTGGGCGGGGACGGCTACCTCGGTTGGCCGACCGCCCTCCGTTTTTCCGCCCGCGGCCACGACGTTACGCTCGTCGACAACTTCGCGCGCCGCTACTGGCATCTGCAGCAGTCCACCGACTCGCTGACGCCGATCGCATCCCTCGAGGAGCGCATCGGCGCCTGGGAAGAGCACTCGGGCAAGCGCATCAACTCGTACGTCGGAAGCGTGCACGAGGGCGAGTTCCTCGATCGCGTGGTCCGCGAGGTTCTGCCGGATGTGGTGATCCACTACGCCGAGCAGCCGTCCGCGCCGTTCTCGATGAAGTCGCGGCACCACGCCGTGCTCACGCAGCAGACGAACGTGATCGGCACGCTCAACCTGATGTTCGCCATCCGCGAGCACGTGCCGAACTGCCACATCGTCAAGCTCGGCACGATGGGCGAGTACGGCACGCCGAACATCGACATCGAAGAGGGCTACATCGAGATCCATCACAAGGGTCGCTCCGATGTTCTCCCTTACCCGAAATTGCCGGGTTCGCTCTACCACCTGTCCAAGGTGCACGACTCGCACAACCTGCATTTCGCCTGCCGGGTGTGGGGCCTGCGCGCCACCGACCTCAACCAGGGCGTGGTCTACGGCATCGAGACCGACGAGACCGCGCTCGACCCGCGGCTCGCCACCCGCTTCGACTACGACGAGGTGTTCGGCACCGCGCTCAACCGCTTCTGCGTGCAGGCGATCGTCGGCCATCCCATCACGGTCTACGGCGAGGGCGGCCAGACGCGCGGCTTCCTCAACATCCGCGACACCCTTCAGTGCGTGGAGATCGCCGCCACGCATCCGGCGGCACCCGGCGAGTTCCGTGTGTTCAACCAGTTCACCGAGCAGTTCTCGGTGCTCGAGCTGGCGCACCTCGTGCAGCGTTGCGCGGGCGAGGTTGGGCTCGACGCGACG
Source organism: Thermoleophilaceae bacterium (assembly GCA_036378175.1). Taxonomy (GTDB): domain Bacteria; phylum Actinomycetota; class Thermoleophilia; order Solirubrobacterales; family Thermoleophilaceae; genus JAICJR01. The sequence goes on along the minus strand of DASUWY010000081.1, from coordinate 22,291 downwards.
GTTCGCCACTACCCGAACCCGCGTGTGGAGGCCGAGCAGCACTACTACCACGCGGTGAACGACAAGCTCATGCAGCTCGGGCTCGAGCCGCACTACCTCGGCGACGAGCTGATCTTCTCCATGCTCAACGTGATCCGCCAGCACCGCGACCGGATCAGCCTGAGCGAGGTGGCGCCGAAGACGCGCTGGCGTCCCGGCGAGCTGGGTGACGAAGAGGCACAGCCCGCGCCCGGTGCGAACGGCTCAGCCGCGGCAGCGTCGGGGGACGACGACGTCCTTGGTGAAGAGGGCGTTCCGGGCGCGGCTGTCTAGCGCAGCGAGCGCACGGCCTTCTTGAACCAGCGCAGCGCCGGCTTCGGGTGGCCGTTGATGGTCAGTAGGCCCGTGTGCAGGCCCCAGAAGTTCTTGCCGCCGGCGTACACCGGCTGGTCGCGCCAGTCGTAGTAGACGACGCCGCGCAGGTTGAGTCGCCTGCGCGCCTTCCAGAGACTGCGGATGGCCTGGTACGTGTAGAGCCCCTGCTTGCGGCCGACGGTGAAGCGGCCCCTCGGGCGCTCCGGCCCGCGGTCGGCCCAGCCGAACTCGCTCACGCGCAGCGCGGTTTGTGCGCCGCCGTACCTGTTGATCACCCGGCGGATGTGCGCGATCAGCCGCGGCACGGCGTGTCCGGTGGGCGCGTAGCCGTTCACGGCAAGCGTGTCGAACGCGCCGGCCGCGCCCGCGCGGTACATCTGCTTGATGTACCTGAGCAGCGGGACCGCGCCCTTGATGTGGGTGTCCGGCAGGCCGGCCGTGATGATCTCGGCGTTCGGGTCCACCGCCTTGATCTTCTGGGACGCGAGGCGCAGCATCTGCACGTACGCGGCCGCGTTCGGCGCGGGCTGCCAGTAGACCGGGATGCTCGGCTCGTTCCAGATCTGCCAGGCGGTGATGGGGTGCCGCGGGATCTGCGGATTCTGCGTCCAGAAGGAGCCGTTCGTGCCGTAGTGGGCGGCGAGCATCGCGCCGAAGTCGCCGATCGCGCCGAGATCGGCCGGCGGGTAGTTGCCGCGTACCGCGCCCTGCGCCGGGGCGGTGGTCATCGACGGCGGCGGATCGAACAGCACCGGCATCACGGTGATGCCCTGCTGCGCAGTGGCTGCCATGAAGCGGTCGAGGTACGACCAGTTGATGTTGTTCGGCCCGTTCCCGAAGGTGAGGAAGTCCCAGTCGAACTTCTGGCGCAGCAGGCCTACGCCGGCGCTGCGGATGCTGTCGAGGTAGGCGGAGCCGCCGCCAGAGCCGAGGGACGCGAAGGTGTCCTCGCTCACGACGCCCACGAACGAGTTGGGCGTGACCGGAAGGACCGCCTTGCTGGCCGCGTGCGCGCGGCCAGGCTGCATTGCCACGACCAGCGTGGCGGCGAGCACTACGCCCGCCAGCGCGAGCGCGATCACTCGCCTGTGCATTCGCCCCTTGACAAGCATCAGGTTCTTTATCGGCGCGAGCTTTAATCGCCCCAAGCTCCGCACCGCAGTTGTTCCCCATTCGCGGCAATCGGGAAACAGCGGGGCACCATAGGGAATCAGGCGATGGAGCGACTCTTCGGGACCTTCGCGCGGTCGCTACCCTTCTCCACCGGGCGCCCGTAGCTCAGCTGGATAGAGCGTCGGTCTACGGAACCGAAGGTCAGAGGTTCGAATCCTCTCGGGCGCGCTTTTTCGGTCGCTCACGTCCGCGCTCGGACATGCCCAGCGGAAAGCGCGGATCAGCCGGGGTAACAGTGGCCGAGTGATGCTCTTGGCGCTCGGCCTTTGCGCGCTCGTCGCGCTGAGCTTCGCCGGTTGCGGCGGTTTCACGTCGCGGGGCGCCACTCCGCCGGGAGGCCCGCGGCTCACGCTTCGGGCGGGAGTCCGGCCGCGCGGCGGCCATATCTGGCGTCGGGCGATCTCGGTGAAGCCCGGCAGCACGATCGAGCACGTGATCGAGTTCGCCAACGTGGGGAGCGTGGGAGCGAGGGGTGTGCACGTGCGTGCCGGGTTGCGCGGCCACGACCGTCCTGTGCTCGCCAGCGAGTACACGAAGTCGATGGGCGTGTCGGTGGCGAACCAGGGGCCCCTCGCCCCGGGCCTGTTCGGCAAAGGCGTCGAGGTCGGCAGGGTGCCAGGCGGCGGCAGCGTGAAGGTGATCACCTTCGCCACACACGTCGGGCGCAGGAGCTTCAGCGAGCCCGTCGAGCTCAGGTGGAACGGCGGCGTGCTGCGCCGCCGCGTGCACGTGGCGGTCCGGCGGTAGCTCTGAAGCTCTAATCCTCTTCTAATCCCGGCCGCTTACGATCGGCGTGAGGATGGCGGCCGTCTCGCGGAGCCCGTTTCGCTCGCCTCTGTACTGGATCGCCTTCGCTGCCGGACTCGCGTGGACGGTGGTGATGTGGGTCCGCGCGGCGCCGTTCGCGAGCGCGCTCGATGACGAGATCGGGCACTTCCTGATCGCGCGCGACAGCTGGACCGATCCGCAGCTCCTCCTGAACGCGTGGGGACGGGTGGGCACCACCCTCGCGTTCGTGCTTCCGGCGGCGGGCGGCCTCGAGGTCGCGCGCGGTGCCGCGCTGGCGATGTCCGCCGGCACGGTGCTCATCGCCACGCTGGTGGCCCGGCAGCTCGGCGTGCGCACGCTGGTGCTCGTGCCGGTGTTCCTCTGGTTCCAGCCCTGGTTCCACTTCTACGGGAACGCCGTGCTCACCGAGGTTCCGTTCGCGCTCGTGATGATCGCGGCCTGCTGGGCCGCCCTCGCCGAACGCGAGGCCGTGGCGTCGCTGCTCTTCGGACTGCTTCCGCTGATCCGCCACGAGGGGATCGCCGTGCTGGCCCTGTGGATCGGCTTCCTGGTCTATCGAAGGCGCCCGAGCATGGCGGCTCTGAGCGTGGTGCCGTGGCTCGCCTACCAGGTGGCCTTCTCGCTGGTGTTCCACGTGCGCCTGTTCGACATCTACCTCCACAAGACGCAGACCGGCTCCTACGGCCACGGCGGCTGGCTCCACTACGCGCTCCCGCTCGCCCGCAGCATCGGTCCGGTGATCGGGCTGCTCGCGCTGGCGGGCCTTGTGGCCCAACGCCGCAACACGCGCTTCCTCGTGTTCGCCGCGCCATACGTCCTGCTCGTGCTCGTGGAGACCGTGATCTTTCGCTACGGCCTTTTCGGGTCCGGCGGCAACGCGGACTACCTCGTGCCGATCGCGCCGCTCGCGGCGGTGGCCGCGGCCTTCGGGGCGGACCGGGTGCTGCAGATCGCGCCCGGCCGTGCGCTGCGAACGTCCACCGCCATCGCCGCCGTGTTGGCCCTCGCGGCCGGCGCCTACGCGCTCCGCACCAAGCCCGCGCACGCGGACGCCGCTGCCCGCCCGATGCACGGCGCGGTGCGCTTCCTCCGCGCCGCGCAGCCGGACCCGGGCAACGTGACCGCCACGCACGTCTGGTACTTCGAGATGAGCGGATCCTCCATCCCAGGCGGCGACGGCCTCCACTCGCCGTGGTCGCATCCGCCGCACCCCGCCGCGTTCGCGCCCGGGTCCGTGGTGGTGTGGGACTGCTTCTATTCCGGCCGCTTCGGGCTGTCGTGGCGCCGGCTGCGCCGCGCCGGGTTCGGCGAGCTCGCGAGCTTCGGGGGAGGCCGCGTGGTGGTGCTGCGCCGCGGCGGCGGTCAGGGCACAGGAGGCGCCTTGCGCGGCATGACCATCAGGCGCCCGCGCTGCCGGTAGCTCACCACGCTGTCGGCCGGTACGCGGTGCTCAAACGGCGCGTGCGCATACAGGCGAACGGCCCGCGGCGACACATAGCGGTCGATCGCGAACCCCGCGACACGCGTCTCCGAGGCGAAGCGGAAGCCGGGCGCCGGCGGGTGCGCGAGTGGTGGATGCGGGGCACTGTCGCACGAAGGCCCCCACCACACCACGACCGGGCACGCGCCATACGAGGCGGACCGGCGCAGCACGTCGATCTCGCTCACACGCCTGCCGTGCGGCGGGTCCCACCAGATGTCGCGCAGATAGAAGCCGAGGATCCGCGACCAGGTGTGGGCGCCCAGGAGCATGATCGCCCGCGGCCTGCCGGTGAAGCGGAGCTCCTTCGCCACCTCCTGCCAGTGAGCGCGCTGTGCGCCCGCGTCGCCCGGCACCGCCATCACCATCGCGAGCGAAACCACCACCAGCACCATCGCGGCCGCGGCGCCAACCAGCCGAGCCCTGCTCGCCGCGAAGCCACACGCCAGCGCGATCAGCAGAGGCACTAGAGCGGCGATCACGTTCCGCGCGTTCAGGTAGTCGGCCCCTCCGACGGCGAGCACCACGGGCACGAGCACCGCGGCGCCGCCCAGGCCGCCGGCGACCAGCGCCGCCCGCAGTTCGGCGCGATCCGCGCGCAGCACGAGCAGCGCGCAGCCCGCGAGCACCGCCACGCCGCCGACGAGGAGCACCGCGCGGGTGGCGGGCGGCGTGAAGCCGGCAATGAAGAACTGCGGGATCTGCTCGACCCTCACGCCGAGCGGCGTGTGGATGAAGTAGTAGGTCCTCACGCTCTGCGCCCTGGCGAGCACGAACAGCGCGAGCGCCGGCACCCCGACCCCGGCCACAGCGCCGAGCCGCCAGCGCACAGGCACCCGCCGGTCGGCCAGCAGCAGGATGGCCTGCGGCGCCACGAGGAACACCGCGAAGTAATGGGTGCAGAGCGAAGCCACCGCGGCGGCAGCCCACAGAGCCAGCCCACCGGCGGTGGGCCGCGCCCGCACACGGGCGAAGAGCCACAGCGCGAGCGCCGAGGTGAACACGAGCAGCGCGTATGAGCGCGCCTCCTGCGAATACCAGACGAGGAAGGGGTTCACCGCCACGAGCCCCGCCGCGAGCAGCGCCACCCGCCGCCCAGCGAGCGTCCGCGCGGCGGCGAACGCCACCGGCACGGTGGCAATGCCCGCAAGCGCGGAAAGCGAGCGCAACCCCGTTTCCGTGTCGCCGAACAAGCGCACCCAGCCCCAGGCGACCAGGTAGTAGAGCGGCGGGGTGGACTCCGTGTGCGGCAGCCGGGCGAGCATCTGCCCGAGGCTGCCGCGCAGCAGCCAGGCGGTGGTGGCCTCGTCGTACCAGAAGCCCTGCCGCCCGATCGCCCAGAAGCGAAGCAGCGCGGCGGCAGCGGTGACCGCCACCACGGCGGAGGCGACCGGAGCCAGCGCGCGTCGGCCCGCTGCAGGCTGAACCATGCTGGCGTGGAAGCGTCCGGCCTCCGTCTGAATGGACGTTCAACTTCCGATGAGGATCCCGTTAGGCGGGATACCCCAAACGGCTGTCTACAGTTCCCGACCGGGGTGCCGATGCTTACTCAGTAGGCCTGGCGGCCCACGTATTCCTCCATGCGCCGTCTGCTTCTCACATTCGTACTTCTCGCGCTCGGCTGGACGCTCGCAGCGGCGCCCGCGCACGCGCGCACCTTCACGGCGCCCTGCGTCGGGCCCATGAAGAGTGGCCCGATGTGCCACTTCTGGACCGCCCGCGCCGTGTCGGTGAACGACGGCGACACGATCGGCGCGGTGGTCGACGGCACGCACAAGGTGTGGCAGGTGCGCTTCACCGGCGCTCAGGCGATGGAGCTCCACACCTACAACTGGAAGCACCTCACCGGGGAGTGCAACGCGGTCGCGGCGGCGCGGCGCGTGAAGCAGCTGCTGCGAAAGAGCCACAACCGGATCCTTCTCTCCGCCCAGAATCCGAACAAGCGATTCGACGTCCGGCTGGGGCGCTGGATCGACGTGAAGGTGCACGGGCGCTGGCGCGACCTGTACTCGTTCGAGATGGCGGAAGGCCACGTGCTGTGGATGCCCGACGAGACGGAAACCGCCTGGAACAACGTCTACAACAAGCTCAGCCAGCAGGCGGCGCAGAAGCAAATCGGCCTGTGGGACCCCACGCACTGCGGGGTGGGTCCGCACCAGGACGTGCCGCTGCGCATGTGGGTGAACTGGGATCCGCACGGCATCGACGTGTCGAACCTCAACGACGAGTGGGTGAAGATCCAGAACCTGAGCACCACCGAGTCGCTGCCGCTCACGCAGTGGTGGATGCGCGACTCCGGCCTTCGCCGTTTCACCTTCCCGCGCGGCACCGTGCTGCGGCCGGGCGCGACCATCACGATCCATGACGGTCCCGGCCAGAACACCGACAGCGACCTCTTCTGGAACATCCACGCCGCGGTGTTCCAGAACATCGGTGACGGCGCCTACCTCTTCGACCCGCAGGGCGACATCCGCACGTACATGGTCTATCCGTGCGTGGTTGCGTGCTCGGATCCGAACCAGGGCGCGCTGCGGATCTCGACGCAGCTGAAGGGCACGCAGTACGTGCAAGTCCAGAACGTGTCGAACCACGCCGTGAACCTGTACGGATACCAGCTGGACAAGCCGGGCTGGCCCTACGACTTCGGCCCCAACACCGTGCTTCAGCCGGGTGAGACCCTGCGCGTGGACCTGGATGGCGCGACCGCGCAGAACAGCCAGTTCGACCGCCATTGGGGCATGCCGTACCCGCATCTGCACCGGGACGGCGACGTGGTGCGCGTGGCCACCTTCAACAACATCACGATCGCGTGCGACGCCTGGGGCGGCTTCAGCTGTTCGTAGCGCCGGGCGCTACACCACGCACTCGTCGACGTAGCACCACTGCCAGGCCTCGCCGGGCTCGAGCGATCCCACGATCGGGTGTCCGCTCTCGGCCGCGTGGCTGCTCGCGTGCTTGTTCTTCGATGAGTCGCAGCAGCCGACCTTGCCGCAGGAGAGGCACAGACGGAGGTGCACCCACGTGTCGCCCATCGCGACGCATTCGCCGCACACGCGCTCGTCCGTGGCCATCACGCGGATCTGGTCGAGGTGTTCGCAAAGCACTGCCATGAGCAGAAGGTAGAGCAACCGAATTTCCACACACGGAGTGTGTAAAACTTGACCGAGCTCATGAGCCATTCGCTTCAGAGCACCGAGGGCCAGCGCACGCGCGACAGGCGCTGCAGGCGGCGGGCCGTCGCGCCTGGATCGCCGCGACCGAGCCGCCTGCTCGCCGCGTGGTTCGCTCCCGGGCTGGCCATGTTGACCGCCGCGGCCGCGGCGGGCATCGCGCGAGCCGCGGGCGGGCCGGAGTGGCTGCACTGGCTGTCGCTCCACCTCGCCCTCCTGGGCGGCGTGTCGCAGCTGATCCTCGGGGCGGCGCAGTTCTTCGTCTGCGCCGCTCTCGCCACGGATCCCCCGCCGCGGCGCATGCTCCGCGCGCAGCTCGCAAGCTGGAACGGCGGCACAGCGCTCGTGGCGGTTGGAGTGCCCACGTCCATGGCGGCGCTCACCGACGCCGGCGCCGCCTTCGTGGTGATCGGGCTCGCGCTCTTCGCGACCGCGCTGCGGTGGATGCAGCGCCGCTCGCTGCAGCGTGCGCCATGGGCGGCGCGCTGGTATCTCGCCTGCGCCACGTGCCTGGCGATCGGCGCGCTGGTGGGCGCGATGATGGCGCGCGGCACCGTCTGGACCCACGGCAGCCTGCTCGGCGCGCACCTGGCGCTCAACCTCGGTGGGTGGCTCGGCATGGCGATCGTGGGCACGCTCCACACGTTCTTCCCCTCGATCACCCAGACGCGCCTTCGCCACCAGCGCCTCCAGCAGCCCACCTTCTGGCTGTGGCTCGCCGGCGTGGCTGCGCTTGCTGCGGGAGCGGCGTTTGGGAGCGACGCCGGTGTGGCCTGCGGCTGGGCGCTGCTGCTCGCGAGCGCGGCCTGCCTTGGCGTGAACCTCGTGGCGTCGCTGAGAGCGGCGGACACGCCGCTCACGCTGTCCGCGCGCCTCATCTCCCTCGCCCAGGCATTTCTCGCGGCGGGCCTCGTCCTCGCTCTCGTCACCACTCTGCGCGAGGACCTGTACGCGGCGTTCGTCGGGCAGGCGCGCGGCGCGCTCGCGGCGCTCCTGCTCGCCGGCTGGGTGGGTCTCACGGTGGCGGGAGCGCTGCTGCACCTGCTGGCCGTGCTGGCGAGGGTGCGGCACTTCACCGTGGCGATGCCACAGCCCCGGCCGCTCCGCGACGGCGTGCTGAGCCTGGCGGCGGCCGTGGCCGTCGCGGGCTACGCCCTGTCGCACGCCGGCGGCCTCGGCGCGGCCTCGGATCCGTTCAGGATCCTGCTCGTGGGGGTGACCGCCGCGCTTGCGGCGCAGGTCCTTCGCCTCGCCGCGCGCGCCCTTCTGCCGGCCGGCTACAGGTCGAGATCCACCACCACCGGCGCGTGATCTGAGGGCTTCTTGCCCTTACGCGCGTCGCGGTCGATGTAGGCGTCCTTCAGCTTTGGCGCGAGCGCGTCCGCCAGCAGCACGAGGTCGATGCGCATGCCGAAGCCCTTGTGGAAGTTGCCCGCCCGGTAGTCCCAGTAGGTGAACGGCTGGCCCTTCACGATGCGCGGCTGGACGTCGGTGAAGCCGAGGTCCAGCAGCCGTCCCAGCGCGTCGCGCTCCGCCGCCGTCACGTGTGTCGACTCGACGAAAAGTGCCGGGTCCCACACGTCGTCGTCGGTGGGTGCGATGTTGAAGTCGCCGAGCAGGGCGAGCGGAGGCGAGCCATCGAGCTCCGCCTCCACGGCGTCGCGGAGCGCCGCGAGCCACGCGAGCTTGTACTCGTAGTGCGGGCTGTCCGGCGTCCGCCCGTTGGGCACGTAGACGGAATGCACCCGCACGCCGCCGCAGGTGGCCGCGATGGCGCGCGCCTCAGGGTCCGGGAAGCCGGGCTCCTCGGCGAAGCCGCGCGCGACGTCCTCGAGGCCCACGCGCGAGAGGATCGCCACGCCGTTCCAGGCGCCCAGGCCATATGCGGCGGTCTCGTAGCCGAGCGCCTGGAGCTCGAGGTGCGGGAACGTGTCCTCGCTCACCTTCGTCTCCTGCAGGCAGAGCACGTCCGGCTCCGCCTGCGGCAACCATTCGAGCACGCGCGGCATGCGCGCGAGCAGCGAGTTCACGTTCCAGGTGGCGATCCTCAGGATCGGGCGATTCTAGGAGCGGCCCGCGGCTGTTCGTGCACCGATTGTGCGATCGCCACCGTAGGACGCGAGGCCATAGACGACCAGGACGTCAACGGCGAAGATCGCCAGCGGTGGTTTTTACGGTGGCCTAGCGCGCTAGCTCAGGGTCACCGCCATACGCCGCCAGGCCGTAGACGATCAGGACGTCGACGGCGAAGATCGCCAGCGACCAGAACGGATATGCCGGGATCGACAGCAGCGCCGTGATCGCGTTCAGGCTCGCGATGGCGATGCCAGCCCAGCGGCCGAACGCGCCGCCCGACCAGATCGAATACGCCACGAACAGCTGGAAGATCCCGATGAACAGGGTCACCCAACCCCACGTGTTCAGGCTCCCGAACACGTAGTTCGTGCCGTGCACGAAGAAGTGCGCGTTGCCGATGGCGGCGATGCCGTAGATCACGTTCAGGACGCCCAGCATCGCGATCATGATTCCGGCGAACAGCACCCAGCCGCCGCCCTTTGCCGCGCCTCCGCGCGGATAGCCGGCGTCGGCCGGCCTCACTGATGTAGTGGCCACGATCTCTCCTTTCGATGGTGACTTGCTGCCTCTCCAACCGGGCTCAAGTGTTGATCTCCGACGAGAACTCGGCGAGGATGATTCGTCCCGCGGCCTCGATCAGAGCCAGGTGCGAGAACGCCTGCGGGAAGTTGCCGAGGTGCCTCCCGGTTGCCGAGTCGAACTCCTCCGCGTACAGCCCGAGCGGCGATGCCACCCGCAGGAGCCGTTCCATGAGGTCACGGGCGCGCTGCAGCTCGCCGACGATCGAGAGGGCGGAGACCAGCCAGAAGGAGCAGATGAGGAAGGTTCCCTCCTTGCCGCTCAGTCCGTCGTCGGTCTCCGAAGTGAGGTAGCGGAGAACGAAGCCATCGTCGGTGAGCTCATTGGCGATGGCGAGCACGGTCGCGCGCAGTCGCTCGTCGTCACCCGGTAGGAAGCGGAAGAGCGCAGCGAGGAGGGTGGAGGCGTCGAGCGCGTCCGTGTCGTAGTGCTGACGGAGCACGCCGCGCTCGCTCACTCCATGCTCGAGGATGTCCCCCCGGATCTCCTCCGCGGTGGCGGCCCACTCGGAGCGGCGCTTGCCATCTCCGCGAATGTCCGCCAGCTTCGCCGCACGGTCGAGCGCAACCCAGCACATCAGCTTGGACGACACGTAGTGCTGCGGCTTGCCGCGCGCCTCCCAGATCCCCTGGTCCGGCTTTCGCCATACGCGGGTGGCGCCATCCGCCTGCGCCTCGACGATCGGCCAGAGCGCCCTGGGAAGTCGCTGGCTACGGCGCGTGTGCAGAAGCACCGAGTCGAGCACCGCGCCATACACGTCGTTCTGGCGCTGGTCAAAGGCGCCGTTGCCGATCCGGACGGGATGGGCCCCGGCGTAGCCCGACAGCTCTTCCCGCACCGATTCGGTGAGGTCGCGCCGGCCGTCGATGCCGTACATGATCTGCAGCGCTCCGTCCTCGTTCGGCTCGAGGTCCGCGACGAACTGCATGAACTCGTCCGCCTCCCAGTTGAGGTTGAGCCAGTGCAGCGCCTGGAGGGTGAAGGTGGTGTCGCGGATCCACGTGTAGCGGTAATCCCAGTTGCGCTCGCCCCCCGGAGTCTCCGGCAGCGAGGTTGTAAGAGCCGCAACCGTCGCGCCGGTGGGCATGTAGGTGAGGCCCTTGATCGTGAGGGCGGAGCGCTCTATCGCCTGCAGGAAGCGGTGATCGGGCCGCCGGGAGGCGGCCAGCCAGTTGCGCCAGAAGCTCGTCGTGGCGGCGAGCTGGGCGTTCGCCTCGTCGGCGGTCTCCGGGCATGCGAGATCCTCCGCCCACGAGAGCGCGCAGTAGAGCTGCTCCCCCTTCCTGAGCACGTGCCGGGCGCGCATCCGCGAGCCCTCCATGCCGAGCTCCATGTCCGTGTGCAATCGGATCGTCACGCCCGCGCCGGAAGCGTCCGCCGCATGACGACTCTCACCCACCACCGACCAGTTGGCGGGCACCCGCCCGTAGTCGAACACCGGCTCGCACACGAGCTCCACCTCCACCTCGCCGTCGAGGCAGAGCGCGGTGCGCACGAGCACGTGCTCGGCGTCCTCGTCGGCCGGCGGGCGGGTGTGCGGCGTGACGCCGTCCTCGCCGTGGCGGGGTCCCATCGTGAGCGCGTCGCGCACGAGCAGCCAGCCGCGGCCCGTGTGCCATGTGGTGGCCACGGTGTTCGTGCCAGGCTCGTAGATGCGTTCGGTGGGCACGGTCATGCCGAACGGCCCGAGCCGGAACGCGCCTGCGCCGCGGTCGAGAAGGCTGCCGAACACGCTGGGGGAGTCGAACGACGGAACGCACAGCCAGTCGATCGCGCCATCGGGCGCCACCAGGGCGCCGGTGTGACAGTTCGAGAGGAACGCGTAGTCGGCGATCGGGGTGAACGGCGACGGCGCAGCCGCGCTCTGCGGGGCCGCGGCGGCCGCGGGCTTGACTACGTCGGCACGGCGAGGCTTGGTCTTGGTGGCCATCCCATGCGCATGCTGGGGCGCGCGGGCTCCGGCGGCCTCACCTCATCCGGGTGAACTACTAGACGCTTCCGGCGCGGCGCCGCGGCTCGTGGATGCGCGCGCCGTACGTGACAAGCGCATAGAGCACCAGCGCATCGATCCCGAGCGCCACGATCGACCACACCGGCCGGTGCCCAAAACCGAGGGCGTGCGTCAGCGCGTTGAGTACCACCGCGACGCACCCGAAGAAGAGTCCCACCGGGTTGCGCAGAAACACGAGCGGCGCAATCAGCAGGAGGAAGACGCCCCCCAGGACATACAGCCACCCCCAGAGGGAGTGCGAGCCAGCGGCCACCGTGTCGCCGCTGAAGTAGTAGTCGTTGGCGATCTCGAAGAAGCCCCAGACGAGGTTCACCAACGCCGCGAGCAGGATCATGATTCCGGCGAAGGCGGTCCAGCCTGTGTGCGCCTCGCGCCGCTGCGGGACCGTCGGGACCAGCAGGATCCCGTCGCCCTGTGGCGGTTGCAGGAATCTGACAGGTTCGTACTTCACGGCAGGCAGCGACCCTCGCGCCCGCGGCCTCTGGCGGCCTCACCTCATTCGGGTGAACTAGTCGCGGGCGGTTACGGCAAAGCCCAAGCGCGCGCGCACCGACTCGGCGATCGCCTCGGCACCGGGAAGGAACGCGTCCTCGAGCGACGGGCTGTACGGGATGGGGTGCTCCGGCGTGGTGATCCGCCAGAGATCGTCCACATCATCGAGCGATTCCTCCGCGGCCACCGCAAGCACCTCGCCGGCCCACCCACCCGTCCGCGGTCCCTCCTCCACCGCGGCGAGCCGGTTGGTTTTGGCGAGCGACTCCGCGATGGCCGCGCGATCGAGCGGCCGCAGCGTACGAAGGTCAATCACCTCGGCGTCGATCCCATCCTCGGCAAGAAGCTCAGCAGCGGCAAGGCAGTCATGAACCCCCTTCATGACCGACACAAGCGTGACATCTGACCCATCCCGCCGCACCGCAGCAGACCCAAGTTCTCCGGCCTCCGACCTCCCCCCTCCGACGTCCTCCTTCATGGAGTAGAGCCGCTTGTGCTCCAGGAAGAGGACGGGGTTGTCGTCTCTCACGGCGGCCTTGAGCAACGCCTTGGCATCCGCCGGCGTGCTCGGCGCCACGAGCTTCAACCCCGGCACCGCGTGGAACCACGTGACCGGGCTCTGCGAGTGAATCGCGCCGAAGCGCCCGCCCGCGCCCACCGCCGAGCGCACCACTAGCGGCACGCTCGCCTGCTCGTTCGAGATGTACCAGTACTTGGACGCCTGGTTCACGAGGCTGTCCATCACCAGCGGCAGGAAGTCGCCGAACATGATCTCGATCACCGGCCGCAGCCCGCACACCGCGCTGCCGAAGGCGGCGCCCGCCAGGGCGAGCTCGGAGATCGGAGTGTCGAACACGCGGTCGGGGCCGAAGCGCTCGAGCAGTCCAGGGGTGGTGACGAATACTCCGCCGGCCGCTGCCACGTCCTCCCCGAACACCACCACCCGCTCGTCGCGCTCGAGCTCCTCGGCCAGAGCGTCGCGGATGGCTACGCGGAACTCCACCTCAGCCATCCTTGTACTCCCGGGCGTTCGGATCGGGTGACGGGAACGGCGCCGCCAGCGCGTTCTCGATCATCTGGGCGATCTGCGCCTCCACCGCCTGGTCGACCTCCTCGGTGTCGCCGATCGCGTCGCGTGCGCGGATGAGCGGGTCGCGCTCGCGCCAGGAGTCCAGCTCCCCGGGCTTGCGGTAGCGGCCTGGGTCGCTTCGCGAGTGGCCCACGAAGCGGTAGGTGAGCGCCTCGATGAAGCACGGACCCTCGCCGGCGCGCGCCCGCTGCACGGCCTCGCGCGCGGCGGTCTGCACGCCCCACACGTCGTTGCCGTCGATCGTTTGAGACGGAATGTCGAGGGTCTCGGCCCGCGCGCGGATCTCGCCGGCGGTCACCTGCTCGTACGGGGTGAACTCGCCGTACAGGTTGTTCTCGCAGACGTACACCGCGGGCAGCCGGAACACGCGCGCGAAGTTGAGGCACTCGTGGAAGTAGCCCTGGTTGATGGCGCCGTCGCCGAAGAACGCCACGGCCACGCCGCCCTCGCGCTTCAACGCCAGCGCCGCGCCGGTTGCGGCCGCGATGCTCCCGCCCACGATCCCGAAGCAGCCGATCAGCCGGTGCTCGAGGTCGATCACGTTCATCGATCCGGCGCGGCCGCCGCACACTCCCGTGGCCCGGCCGAGCAGCTCGTCGAGCAGGCCCTGGGCCTCCACGCCCAGCGCCAGCGCGTGCCCGTGCCCGCGGTATGTGCCGGCCACGCGGTCGTGCTCGCCGAGCACCGAGCACACGCCCACCGCCACGGCCTCCTGGCCGGAGTAGAGGTGTGTGGTGCCGTGCACCTCGCCCTTGAGGAAGAGATCCTGCACCGTGTCCTCGAAGCGCCGGATGAGCAGCATCCGGCGATACAGCTCGAGCGCCTCCTCGCGATCCGGCGCGGCTTCGGACGCCTTCGACGCCTGCGTGCGGCTCACTTCGCCGCCACGGGGTCGCCCGCTCCCTTCATGAGGTCCGCGCCGCGCACATACTGGCGGCCGGCCACGAGCAGCTCCTCGCCCGGGAAGCGGGTGAGGATCTCCGGACCCTCGGCGGTCACGAGCACCTCCTCCTCGATGCGCGCCGCCGAACGCCCGTCGCTCGCGGGGCAGTAGGTCTCGAGCGCGAACACCATGCCCTCCTCGATCTCCACCGGATCGTGGAACGAGTGCAGGCGCGAGATCATCGGCGCCTCGTACAGCCCCACGCCAAGGCCGTGACCGAACTGGAGGCCGAAGCACGCCTCCTCGCTCGCGAAGCCGAGTTCCTCGGCGGTGGGCCATACGGCCGCGATCTGATCGGTGGTCACGCCCGGGCGCACGAGCTCGATCGCGGCGTCGAGCCACTCGCGGCACTGCTTGTAAGCGTCGAGCTGCGATTGCGTCGCGCCGCCCACGCAGAACGTGCGGTAGTAGCACGTCCGGTAGCCCATGAACGAGTGGATGATGTCGAAGAATGCCTGGTCCCCGGGGCGCAGCAGGCGGTCTGAGAACACGTGCGGGTGAGGGTTGCAGCGATCGCCGGACACGGCGTTGATCGCCTCCACCTGCTCCGAGCCGAGCTCGAACAGGAAGCGCTGCGCCTCGGCCACGATCTCGTGCTCGCGCACGCCCGGCCGAAGCATCTCGTAGATGCGCTCGTACACCGCGTCCACGATCGCGGCCGCGTGGTCGAGCAGCGCGATCTCGTCCTCGGTCTTCAGCTTGCGGGCGCTCAGCATCACGGGCTGCGCGTTCGCCGTGGGGATGTTCAGGCGGTGGAGAGAGGCGAGCGTCTCCATGTCGGTGAGGTCGATCCCGAGCGGCTCCTTCTCCAGGCCGTGCTCGCGCAGCACGTCGTGGATGTGGCCGGCGAGCAGGTCGGGCACGCCCGTCTGCTGCGGCATCGCGCCCCGCATGCTCGACACCCCGGGGCGCCAGCTCGAGTCCGGCAGCCACGGCGCGTACATCTGGTGGTGGCGAGCGGCGGAGCCGAAGTCCCAGAGCACAGGGTCGCCCACCCGCGGCAGCAGCACGCAGCGCGCGCTCTTGTCGCGAGCCCACTCGCCGATGTGCGTGCTCGTGACGTAGCGGATGTTGTTCTGATCGAACAGCAGCACCGCGCCGAGGTCAGAAGCGCTCAGCGCCGTGCGAGCGCGCTCCAGCCGTTCCTTTCGCAGCCGTGGGAAGTCCACGCGCTGCTCCCAGTCGACCGCCATCGTTGCACCACGCGAGGCAATCATTGTTCAGCAACGGTAAACGCCGCTCGGGCAGGCGTCAAGCGACGAATCAGGTTGGTGTATGCCGCCGCTTGACACATTCGGCGTCGGCTACGTATGCTCGCGGAGGTCGCGAGGGAGGAGGTTTGCGTGGGTGGTCACGAGCAGGTGGACGAGAGCGTTCCCGTCCTCATCGTAGGGGGCAGCATGGTTGGGCTCTCCATGGCGGCGTTCCTCGCCTTCCATGGCGTGCGCGCGCTCGCCGTCGAACGCCACGGCGGCACCGCGATCCACCCGCGCGCCGCGCATTTCCACCTGCGCACCCTCGAGGTGTTCCGCGCGATGGGAATGGAGGACGACGTCCGCCGCAAGTCTGAGGAGCAGTACGACTCGGACGGCGGGATCTCTTCAATCGAATCGCTGGCCGGCAAGGAGATCGCCAAGTTCATCCCGAGCCTGAACGCGGGGGTGGAGGAGGTGAGCCCCACGCGGCGGCTCTTCCTCACGCAGGAGGCGCTCGAGCCGATCCTCCGCGAGCACGCGCGCGCGCTCGGCGCGGAGCTGCGCTACTCCACCGAGGTCAGCGACTTCGAGCAGAACGGCGACGGCGTGATCGTCACCACCCGCGAGGTCGAGAGCGGCGCCGAGCGGCGAATTCGGGCGGACTATCTCGTGGCATGCGACGGCTGGCGCAGCCCGGTACGCGAGCGGCTGGGGATCGCGATGGAGGGGCACGGGCTGATCTCGAACAGCATCACGATCTACTTCCGAGCCGACGTGGAGAAGTACGTGGCCGGCCGCACCGAGGCGGTGTTCTACGTCTTCAACGACGTGATGCGCGGCTTCTTCCGGCTCGACCGTGGCTGCCAGACCGGCTTCCTCGTGGTGAACACGGCGGGCGACGTGTCGAAGCCCGAGGCCACGAACGTTGCCGAGGGCATCACGCGCGAGCGCGCCGAGGAGCTCCTCCGCGCGTCGATCGGCGTGCCGGACATCGACGTGGAGGTGCTCGACATCGCTCCCTGGAAGGCGATCGCGGACAACGCCGCGACGTTCCAGAGCGGTCGCGTTCTGCTCGCCGGCGACGCCGCGCACACGATGCCGCCCAACGGCGGCTTCGGCGGGAACACCGGCGTTCAGGACGCGTTCAACCTGGCATGGAAGATCGCGCATGTGCTGCGCGGCGAGGCGGGGCCGGAGCTCGTGGACACCTACGACGCGGAACGCCAGCCCACCGGCCGGCTTACGATCGAGCAGGCGTATACGCGCTATGTGCTTCGCACCGCGCCCTACCTGGGCACCGACCACATCCAGCCGATCGTGGACGACCTCAGCCTGGAGATCGGCCACCGGTACCGCTCTTCCGCCGTGTTGGCGGATGCGTCCGTCGAGGACGACGGGCTGCCGTACGTGAATCCGCGTGAGTCGCGCGCGCTTCCGGGCACGCGGGCGCCGCACCTATGGCTCTCGGAGGGCGTCTCGACGCTCGACCTGTTCCGCCGGCGGATGGTGCTGCTCACGGCGGCGGCGGATTTGGACGTTCCGGGCGTGGAGGTCCACCGGATCGATCATCCGGAGTTCTGTGAGGCGTATGGCGTGGGGCGGGATGGCGCTGTCTTGGTTCGCCCTGATGGCTACGTGGCGTGGCGGATGCCCGAGGCCGCGTCAACGGAAGCAATAACGGAGGCAGTTCAGTCCGTGCTGTCGCTCGCGCCATCCCAACTAGCTGTTCCGTAGCAACACCCACCTGGGATGGTTGATCCTCATGTCGCCCCCGCGGGCCGAGCGATCCCAAGTAGCTGTTCCACAGCAACAGCCAGTTGGGATAGCTCAGCTCCGGCGGGTCCACCCCTCATTGCTGCCGTTCGTGCCGCGTAAGCGGGCGCAAAACGGCCGTCCTACCCCCAGATCTCGCGCGCTGCCTCGGCCACGCGGCGCAGCTTCTGCTCCTGCGCCTCGCGGCTGATCTCGTTGCCCATCGCCACCGAGGCGAAGCCGCACTGTGTGGAGATCGCCAGCTGCTCGCGCGGGTGGTGCTTGGCGGCCTCCTCAACGCGGCTCTTCAAGAAGTCGACGCTCTCGAGGTCGTCGTGCTTCGTGGACACGAGGCCGAGCACCACCACCTTGTCGTCCGGCAGGTCGGCCAGCGGCTCGAAGCCGCCGGAGCGCTCGTCGTCGTACTCGAGCAGGTACCTGTCGAAGTTGGGGGTGCCCTTGAACACGTGCGAGGAGATCTCCTCGTAGCCGCCGGCGCTGATCCAGAGCGACTGGTAGTTGCCCTTGCAGAGGTGAAGGCCGAAGGTGACCCCCGGCACGTCCGCCACCGCATTGAGCATCTCCACGCCCTCCGACATCACGCGCGAGACGGGAATCCCCAGCCGCTCCCACCGCTCGCGTTCCGAGTCCTCCACGAGCTGGCCGAAGTCCGGCGCGTCGATCTGGATGTACTCGCACCCGAGATCAGCGAGCGCCCGCGCCTCCTCCTTCACGAGCTCCACACCGTCGGCGAACAGCTCGAACGGGTCGTCATATGCGGCCGGCGAATGCGTCGGCGACCACATCGTGAAGAACATGAGGGGACTCGGCAGCGTGACCTTCACCGGCTTGCTCGCGCGCGCCTTCGCGTACTCGAACTCCGCCGGGCTGATCATCTGCTTGCGCTTGACCTTCTCCGTGACGGACACCGGGCTGTGGAAGTCGATGTCCACCTTCCCGGGCTGGCTGTGGAACGGCACCGCCTCGCCCTCCTCGTGCGACACGCCTTCGAGCGCCGCCGTGAACTGGTCGAAGAAGGTGAAGCGCCGCATCTCTCCATCGGTCACCACGTCGACGCCCGCACCTTCCTGCAGCGCGATCGCCTCGTCCACGGCGCGGTCCTCGAGCTTCTTGAACTCTTCGTCGGACAGCTGGCCTGCCTGGTGCTTCTCACGTCCCTCGGCCAGGTAGGCGGGCCGCAGCAGTGAGCCCAATACGTCAGCGCGATACATCGTTTCTCCCCTCTTCCAGCTTTTCAGCGAGATAGTCCCAGTCTCTGTCGTGCCGATAGGAGTGGTTCGCAGGCGGCTGCGGAGACTGGGTTTCCAGCCACCTGACGGTCGTGTTTGTCGTGTTCTCGAAGGCGTGCGTACAGCCGACGCCGGTCCAGAAGACGTCGCCGGCTTTCAGTACGAAGGGCTCCTCGTTGTTGGCCATCGCCTCCACCTCGCCGTGGAGGATGTAGTACGTCTCCTCGAGCGGATGGTCGTGCGGGTGGATGACCGCGCCGGGCTGGTACTCGACCATGAACATGGTGTGGAGCACGGCGCCCAGCCGCGAGTCCACGAGCATCTTCACGGCCACGCCGCTGTACGCGAGGAGTGCGGTGGCCATGCTCGCCGAAACGGTCGGGGCGTTCACCTGCATCCCCACCTTGAGGTTGTCCACGTTCATCTGGCCCTCACCAAGGCGGAAGAACTGGCGACTTCGCGGGTCGCGGATGTCGGGCGACTCGGCGGGGCCATCCGCGGCCGCCTCGCCAAGCCAGAACGTGTCCGGCTGCTTCGCGCCCGGCAGGCGCGGCGCGGGCGCGTTCATCTCGAGGAACAGCGGCGGCTCCTCTCCTTCCGCGGCGCGCCAGGAGTGCGGCACGCCCACGGGGATCAGCCCGCATTCGTCCGGCGCGAGCCTGTATGTGCGCCCGTCGAGGGTGAACAGCGGGTTGCCGCGCAGGATGTAGAAGCTCTGCTCGGTGGAGTGCACGTGCGTGCCGACCCAGCCGCCGGGGTCGAGCGTGACGAGTGCGAAGCCGGTGTGCACCGCGCCCACGTCGCGTCCCACGAGCGTCGCGCGCCGCAGTCCCTGCGCGCGACCCTCCAGTCCCGGCGCCGCCCCGAGCTCGATCGCCTCCGCCCTCTGCACGTGATACATGCGCTGGCACCCTAACCCGGGTCGGCGCGAGCGTCAAGTGTGGCTGTACACAGGCTGCTCGGACGCCATTCGGACGGCAAATTATCTCGTTTAGCAATCCTGAACAAAGTCGCTAGCGACCCTCCCAGCAGGTACACTCGCCCAATGGAGTCGGCGCGGGTGGAAGAGCAGGCGGGATCGCCTGACGACGCTATCGGCAGCCGCCTGCGTGAGGAACGCGAGCGTCAGGCACTCAGCCTGCGGAAGCTGGCCGGCCGGCTCGACATCTCGCCGAGTGCCCTCTCGCAGATTGAGACCGGGCGCTCCCGCCCGTCGGTGAGCACGCTCTACGCGATCGTCAGCGAGCTCGGCATCTCATTCGACGAGCTGTTCGCGCGCAGCCCCGCCGATGGCGCGGCAAGGCAGCCCACCCGGCACCCGCGCACCGTCTTCGGCGAGGAGCAGATCGTGCAGCGCGCGGATGACCGGCCCGTGATCGAGCTCGAGTCAGGCGTTCGCTGGGAGCGGCTCAATCCCACGGGCGAGCGCGACGTGGACTTCCTCGAGGTCGAGTACGACGTGGGCGGCGCCTCCAGCCGCGGCGGCACCTTCGTCCATCACGCCGGGCGCGAGTACGGCGTGGTCACGAGCGGTGCGCTGAAGGTCACCGTCGGCTACCAGGAGTACGAGCTCGGCCCGGGCGACTCGATCTGCTTCGACTCCGCGGTCCCGCACCGGCTCGAGTCGATCGGCGACGCTCCGGCGCGCGCAATCTGGCTCGTGATCGGCCGCGCTGGCAGCGACGCCCGCGCCACCTGGCCGCCCGACGGCGGCGTGGCCTAGCTAGTCGCCCGAGCCGTCGGCGCCGGAGGTGTCCGCCGGCTCCACGTCGTCCGCCACGAGCGAGCCGTGGGTGTCCTGGAAGTAGGTCACGTCCACGTAATCGCCCACGGCCACACCGTCGAGCAGGTCCGCGTCCGCCTGGAACGTCATCGGTCCGCCGCCGTCCACCTGCACGGTGATCGTGCCGGCGCCGGCATCCAGCGCGGTCACGGTGCCAAGCGCGTCGAGGTCCTCGGCGCCGCTGCCGTCGTCCACCGGCTCGATGTCGTCCGCCACGAGCGATCCGCCGGCGTCCGCGTAGTAGGTCACGTCCACCTGGTCGCCCACCTCGAAGCCCTCGAGCAGCACGGCGTCGGCCTGGAAGGTCATCGTGCTTCCGTCGTCGGCCTGGATGGTCACGCTCCCGGCGCCGATCGCCGTGATGGTTCCGGTCACATCCTGGTCGTCGCCGTTCGGGTCGGCGCCCGGTACCAGCTTGATCGTGATGGTCAGATCTCCGGCGGAGTCGGTCGTCTCCGTGATGAGAACCACCTGACCCGGGTTCAGCCCCTGCAGGTTGATCTGCACCGACGAGTGGTGAGCGCGGTGCTTGCCGAACCGGCGCTTGCCGAGCCGCAGGTCCTGCCCGTCGCCCAGGCGGAGCACAACCCCCTTGCTCCCGTTCGACACCACCTTGCCGAGGAAGGCGAGCTTGCGGGCGCGCCCGGCCACGCGCAGAGACGTGATGCGGCCGCCTGTGGCCTGGAAGCTCACCTTCACCCCGGCGCGCACCTTGCGCGCCGCGCGCCGGCCGGGGCGCGCCGTGTAGCTGCGCACCACGTGCCCTGCGTCGACGATCTCGAGCTTGTGATGTGCGCGGTTCACGCGCAGCACCACACCCGTCTGCGCGGACGCGGCGGCGGGAATGCCCAGCAGCGCGATCGCCGCGGCGCAGCTCGGAACAAGTCGCTTCATGTGGTGGCCCTTCCTCGTTGGGCGCCGGGGCGTTATGCCGGACGCGGGCGTCCGTGCCCGCGTCTCAACCGGCTTCGCCTCCTTGATCGGTCACGAGCGGCTGAGGTTGAGCGGTTCGACCGGTCACGTGCCGCTGCGCCTGTTTGGCCGGGCATCCGTTTGGCGCAGCGGAACTTGGGAACTCTCGCGGCACGCACTGAGGCAGGGAGATCAAGGAGGGACCCATGTCAACTGGCGCGATCATCGCGATCGTCGTAGTGGCTGTGATCATCCTTCTCGCACTGGCGCTGCTGCTGCCGCGGATGCGCGAGAAGGCACAACTCAGGAAGCGGGAGCGCGAGCTGCAGATGCGCCGCGAGCAGGCGGCCACCAGGCATCGCGAAGAGGCGGAGACACGCGCCCAGAGCGCGGAGGAAGCCGAGCAGCGTGCACGGATGGCGGAGCAGGAGGCGCAGCGCGAGCGGGCCGAGGCACAGCTGCATCAGGAGCGCGCCACGGCATCCGAGCGCGGCATGGCCGATCACGAGCTGATCGAGGACCACGAGCGCGAACGCTTCGCCGGAACGTCGGCGGTGCCCGAGGAGGAGGTGTCCCGCGACGGTGACCGCGGCCGGACCAGCGCGTACGACGAGGGCCGGGCCGCCGCCCACGAGCCGCAGCGGCGCGAGGACTTCCAGGAAGGTCGCGCCGCCGAAGAGCGGGACGCCTCGAACGGTGGCCTGCTCGGTCGCTTCCGGCGCCGCAACGCGGACGATCCCGAGACGGCACGACGCAACTGATACGCAGGGCGTAGGGCGCAGGGCGTGCCGGGCATACTGCTCGGCATGCCCTACAACGCTTCTGATGACCGCTACGAGTCCATGCAATACCGCCGCTGTGGCAATAGCGGCATCTCGTTGCCGGCCGTTTCCCTCGGCCTATGGAACAACTTCGGCGACGACAAGCCGCTAGAGACGCAGCGCGCGATTCTGCGCCGGGCGTTCGACCGCGGCGTCTGCCACTTCGACCTCGCGAACAACTACGGGCCGCCACCGGGCTCCGCCGAGCTCAACTTCGGCCGCATCATGCGCGAGGACTTCACGCCGTATCGCGACGAGCTGATCATCTCCACCAAGGCGGGCTACGACATGTGGGAGGGCCCCTACGGCGAGTGGGGCTCGCGCAAGTACCTGCTCGCGAGCCTCGACCAGAGCCTCACGCGCATGGGGCTCGACTACGTGGACATCTTCTACTCGCACCGCTTCGACCCGGACACGCCG
>DASUWY010000080.1 GCA_036378175.1 Thermoleophilaceae bacterium | reverse complement strand
ATCACGGCCTATCACGAGATGGGTCATGCGATCGTGGGGCATGTGCTCGAGCATGCCGATCCGGTGCACAAGGTCAGTGTGGTCTCGCGTGGTCAGGCGGTGGGGTACACGATCTCGATGCCGCAGGAGGACAAGTTCCTCACCACGCGCGCGGAGCTCACGGACAACATGGCGATGACGCTGGGCGGCCGCGCCGCCGAGGAGATCGTCTTCGGCGAGGTGACCACCGGCGCGTCGAACGACCTGGAGAAGGTCACGGCCACCGCCAAGCAGATGGTCATGCGCTTCGGCATGAGCGAGAAGCTCGGCCCGCGCGTGTTCGGCCACGACCACGGGCAGCCCTTCCTCGGCCGCGAGTTCAGCGCCGAGCCGGACTACTCGGATGACGTCGCGCGCGAGATCGACAGCGAGATCCGTCGCATCGTCGAGGAGGCGCACCAGGTGGCGCGCGACATCCTGCTGGCGCACCGCGACGACCTGGATCTCACGTCCGACATCCTGATGCGCCGCGAGACGATCGAGCGCGAGCAGTTCATCCAGCTGCTCGACGGCAAGTCCGAGCTCGACGTGTTCGGCCCCGAAGAGCCGGTGCGGCCGCCGAGCGAGCCGCCGGCGGCGGAGCCGGAGCCGAAGCGCAAGCCGTCCGAGGGGCCACGGCCGTTGCCGCGTCCTGGCTTTGCGTCCGAGATGCGCGCGGACTTGGACGAGCCTCCGACGCTGCTGTAGGGCGCGCGTCTTCGACGTTCCCGTTCCGGGCCGGGAAGCCGAAGCGCGTGGTCGTGCCGCCTTTATTGCTGCTGTGAGCGAAAGAGCAATAGCCTCCGCTCCATGGCCGCCTTCCAGCTCATGGGCGTCATCAATGTCACGCCGGACTCGTTCTCGGACGGCGGGGCGTTCATCGACCCTGAGGACGCCGTCACGCATGGCAAGCGCCTCGTGGCCGAGGGTGCCGAGATCCTCGATATCGGCGGCGAGTCCACAAGGCCGGGCGCCGATCCAGTTTCCGAGGACGAGGAGCTGTGGCGTGTTGTGCCGGTGCTCGAGGGCCTCGCGGGTTCGGGCGCTCAGCTCTCCATCGACACCATGAAGCCGGGCGTCGCGCGGCGGGCGCTCGATGCGGGCGCCGCCATCGTCAACGATGTCACCGCGTTCCGCTTCGCCCCCGAGATGGCTGCCCTCGTGGCCGAGTCGGGCGCCAACACGTGCCTCATGCACATGCTCGGCGAGCCGCGGACGATGCAGCTGAATCCGATCTACGACGATGTGGTGTCCGACGTGAAGGCGTTTCTCGAGGAGCGGCTGGCGTTCGCCGTCAGCGAGGGCGTGCCGGAGGAGAAGGTGTGGCTTGATCCGGGCATCGGCTTCGGCAAGACACTCGAGCACAACCTCGAGCTGCTTCGCCGGCTCGACGAGCTCGCGGCGATCGGGCGGCCGCTCGTGATCGGCACCTCCCGCAAGTCGTTCCTCGGCAAGCTCACCGGGCGCGACGTGGCGGAGCGGCTGGCGGGCACGATCGCCACCAACGTGCTCGCGCTCGAGCGCGGCGCGACCATCTTCCGCGTGCACGACGTGGCCGAGGTGGGCGACGCCCTGAAGGTCGCCGCTGCTACGGTCGGCTCGCTCACATGGAAGACCCAGAGCACCTAGAGCCCGAAGACGACGAGGAGGAGGACGAGGGCGGGCCCCTCGTCACCGTCGAAATCGTCGGCCTGTCCCTTTACACGCACCACGGGGTGGGCGAGGCGGAACGCGAGGTGGGCCAGCGGCTCGTGTTCGACCTCTCGTTCGAGCTGTCCGACTGCGACGCCACCCTCACCGACCGCGTGGAGGACACCGTGGACTACGCGGATGTGTGCCAGCAGGTCGCGCTCGCCGCGCAGGAGCGCTCGTACAAGACGCTGGAGCGGCTATGCACGGCGGTGGCCGATCGGATGATCGACCGCTACGGAGCCGAGTCGGTGACGGTGCGCGCGACCAAGCCCGAACCGCCGATTCCATTGCCGGTGGAGGAGGTTTCGGTGGAGGTTTGGCGGGAAAACCGCTGATCTTGCAGGGCAATCGCCGAAACGCGGTATTTGCGGTTTAGCCTCCCCTGGGGCAAAGGAACCATCGCAACGTTGGTTCTAAGACGTTGGCAGGGGGAGGGGAATGGGCGCACTGGACGCGCGCTTAGGAGAGGAAGTGGTTCGCCTGAGGGCGGAGCTGGCCCGCCACGAGCGCGAGGTCCGCGCCCGAGAGGCGGAGTTCGGCCGCTACATCCTCCAGCTGCGGGAGTCCGTCCGCCGCGAGAAGGCGCACGCCGCTGAGGTATCGCGCTCCTACGTCGCCGCTGTGCGCGCACTCACCAATGCGGTGGAGGCACGCGACGCCTACACGGGCAAGCACGCCGAGCGCGTGGCCGCCTTCGGGCTCGAGATGGCCAACGTGGTGAACCCCGTCCTCGCGCAGGACCCGGAAACCGAGTTTGGCTTCCTCCTCCACGACGTGGGGAAGGTGGCGGTGCCCGACGCGATCCTCCACAAGCCCGGCGCGCTGAACCGGCATGAGATGGGGATCATGCGCGAGCACCCGATCACCGGCCACGAGATCGTCTGCCACATCAACTTCCTCGAGGGCAAAGCCCAGGACATCGTGCTCTACCACCACGAGAGGTGGGACGGGCAGGGCTATCCGTGCGGACTCCGCCAGCGCGACATTCCGCTGGCTGCCAGGATCTTCTCCGTGGCGGACACGCTTGACGCAATCACGAGCGACCGGCCGTACCGGGCCGGCGCCTCCATCGCCTATGCCCGCGAGGAGATACAGCGCGGATCGGGCACGCAGTTCGATCCCGAGGCAGTCGAGGCGCTGATGGCCGTGCCGGACGAGGCGCTCGAACGCATTCGCAGCGAGAAGGTGCTCACCTCCGCCGCAGCTCCTTGAGGGGCTATCTCGGTCTCGGCTCGAACGTTGGGGACCGGCATGCGAATCTGAGGGCCGCGGTCGAAGCCCTGCGCGAGCGTGGGGTGGACGTGCTCGCCATGTCTTCCTTCTACGAGACCGAGCCGCAGGGGGAGATTCTCGACCAGCCGGACTTCCTCAACGCAGCGATTGAGGTCGAGACTGAGCTCGGGCCGGAGCAGCTCCTCGACGTGTGCAAGGAGGTGGAGCGAGCGCTCGGCAGAGAGCAGAATCGGCCAAGGCACTCGCCACGGCCGATCGACGTGGACCTTCTCCTGCTCGGGGATCACCAGTACTCGAGCGAGCGGCTCACGCTCCCGCACGCCGAGGTCACCTCACGGCGATTCGTGCTCGAGCCGCTGCTCGAGCTCGACCCGGATCTCGCGCTCCCGGACGGCACTCGCCTTGCCGGCAAGCTGCCCTCGCTGATGGACCAGCGCGTGGAGCGGCGATAATCCGCGGCGATGCTGCTCGCGGTCGACGTCGGCAACACGCAGACCCACATCGGGATGTTCCGCGACGGCGCGCTGGTCGAGCACTGGCGCTTCGCCACCGTGCGCGAGTCCACGGCGGACGAGCTGGCCACCGTCCTGGTGGGCCTGCTCCAGCTCCGCGGGCTCGCGCTGAGGGACATCGACGGCGCGATCGTCTCGTCCGTGGTGCCGCAGCTCGTGCATGAGTACGACGGCGTCTCCGAGCGCTATCTCGACGGCGCGCTGAAGATCGTCGGCCCGAGCCTGAAGAGCGGGATCCCGATCCGGACCGAGAACCCGCACGAGGTAGGTGCCGACAGGCTGGTGAACGCCGTGGCCGCGTATGACCGCATCGGCTCGGCCTGCATCGTCGTGGACTTCGGCACCGCCATCACCTACGACGTCGTGTCAGCGGACGGAGAGCTTCTCGGCGCGATCATCTCGCCAGGAGTCGAGATCTCGATGGAGGCACTCAGCGAGCGCGCGGCGAGGCTCCCGAAGGTGGAGCTCGAGCAGCCCAAGGAGCTGATCGGACGGAGCACCCAGGCGTCGATCCAGTCGGGCGTGATCTACGGCTTCGCCGGGCAGGTGGACGGCATCGTCTCGCGCCTCCGCGAGGAGCTTGGGGTCGAGGCGGTGGCGATTGCCACCGGCGGCCTCGCCACGTCGATCGCGCCCTTCTGCGAGGAGATCGACGAGGTGGACGACCTGCTCACGCTCACGGGCCTGCGGCTCATCTGGGAGCGGAACCGAGGCGACGACTAGCGTGTCGCAGGCCGCCGCCACCCGCCCCGAGGGGGATTACTGGGCCGGCTACCGCTTCACGCCTCGTCTGATCGCGGCAACGCGCGCCGCCGTGTGGGTGATGGAGAACCACCTGCCGCTGCTGGCATCTGTCGATCCGGCCCGCGGGAGCGTCAGCGGGCCGCGCCGTGTTGGGCACGGCGATCCGGCCGGCCGCGGCGCGCATGACCTGCTCGCGCTTCGAGAAGAGCTGTGGATCCGCTGGAGCGACGGGATCACCCGCTTCTGCCCCGCCGATGACGATGAGCGCTGGATCGGCCTGAGTGCTGCCGGTCTGGCGGCGGGCGACGCAGGTGTGTGGGCGCTCACGGGCGACGGCCGCCTCGCTCGTATCCACCCCGACGCGCTCGGCTTTGAGCCCGTGGGGGAGCCCGAGGTGCGCCGCCACAGCATCGCGGTCGGGCACGGGGCGGTGTGGGCACTCACTTGGACGCACGTGCCGGGCGGCTCCACGGTCTCGCGGATCGACCCGGAGAGCGGCTCCATCGAAGCGCAGCTCGCGATGCAGGGAAGCCCGCGCCAGGTGATCGTCGACGGCGACGCGGTGTACGTGAGGGTGTGGCGCCGCGACGGTGAGCGGGTGGAGGAGTCGGTCCTGCGAATCGACCCGAACGAGGTGGCGCCCGAGGCCGACCTCCGCATCCGGCCGGGCGCCGGCAGCGCGGTGATGGACGGCGTGATCTGGTCCCCGGAGCAGGACGACGGCGACGGGCCCACCCGCGCGCGGCGTATAGACGCCGCCACCGGCGAACTGCTCGGCCGCGTGGAGGCGCCTGGCTCGATCACTGCGCTCTCACCCGGGCCCGGCGGGATGTGGGCGTGCGTGGAGCGCCGTGGCCAACCCGGCGGAGCGGTGATGCAGCTCGGGCCCGCGGGCACGCAGACCATCGAGCTAGACCGCCTCGAGGTCGCGGCCCACCTGCCGGGCTAGCGCAGGCCGCTAGGCGTGGCCGAGCGCGATGCCGACGCCGGCCACGATCGCGCCGGCCATCGTCACCTGCACGAGCGACTGCGCGAGGCTTGCCTTGAGGAAGCGCTTGCGCACCCAGGCGATCGTCAGAAGCTCGACGGCCACCACGGCGTACGCGACGGGCAGGGCCTTGTGCACGTCGTGGATCAGGAACGGAAGGGAGTGAAGCGACCCGCCGACGAACGTCGCCGCGCCGGTGATGATCCCGCGGGTGAGCGAGTTGCCGCGGCCGGTCAACTCGCCGTCGTCCGACAGGGCCTCGGAGATGCCCATGCTGATCGCCGCGCCGAGAGCGGTGGCGAGACCGACCAGCAGTGCCGTGCGCGAGCCGGAGAGGTAGGCCGCCGCGAAGATCGGCGCCAGCGTGGAGACCGTGCCGTCGATCAGCCCGACGAGACCAGGCTGCACGACTTGCAGCAGACGTGCGCGGTCGTCCGCGTCCCTCCAGCGGGCGATCAGAGAGTGGGCGGCCTCGGTCATCGCGGTTACTATAGCAAGTGTGTTAAGATAAGGTCCACCTAATAAGAGCTACAGGGAAGTTCGGATGGAAACGCGCACCAAGCACCTCGACGACCAGCAGCTCACAGCCGTGCTCCACGAGCGCGGTCAGCGCGTCACGCCCCAGCGGCTCGTGATCAACCGGGCCCTGGGTGAGCTCGAGCGGCATGTCACGGCCGAGGAGGTGCTCGAGAGCGTGGAGGACAGGCTTCCCAACGTCTCGCTCCCCACGGTCTACTCCACGCTCGAGCTGTTCGAGAACCTCGGGGTGGTTCGCAAGCTCGGCGTCCGCCAGGGCGCGGTGCTGTACGACCCGCGCCCCGAGCCGCACGACCACATGGTGTGCGACCGCTGCGGCAAGATCGAGGACCTCGACGGCGGGGTGGAGCTCGATGGGGCGGTCTTCCGCGCGAGGCGCGGCGGCTTCGTCCCGAAGCGTGCGGAGGTCCGCATCAACGGGCTCTGCGCGGACTGCGCACAGGCTGCCAAGGACTAAGAGCTGATGGCCGGCATTCAGCCGGGAATCGCCCGTGCTCCATCAGCCACGAGTGCGAGATAGGCAGGCCGCTCGGCACCTGGCCGCTTGGCTGCCATCCGGGTTGCGGGCGCCAGGTGTCGTCTTCTACCTTCGAATATGAGAGGTGAAGGGAGACACCTGGTTCCGCCCGCCATGGACCACCTCGCGATACCGGTCACAGACCAAGCGCGGTCGCGCCTCTTCTACGAGAGCACTTCGGCGTCGGGCTCGAAAGCCGCCAGGCCGTTCTCGCTCTTCGAGACCGGCTTGTGGCCGACGGGGTCGAGATCGAGGAGGAATTCGACGAGCCCGATTACGTGAGCGTCAAATGCCGGGACCCCGACGGGTACATCGTCGAGGCGTCGTGGGAGCCCGGCTAACGTTTTCGGCATGCCAGGCCTGAACAGCCCCTGGACGCTGGGCGGGATCGAACTGCCCAACCGCGTGGTGCTCGCGCCGCTTGCCGGAATCGGCAACTGGTTCGTGCGCCTGCAGGCGAAGCGCTATGGCGCGGGCTTCGCCGTGTCCGAGATGGTGTCGAGCTTCGGGCTGAAGTACGGGGACGAGCGGACGCACCGCGAGTTCCTCAGGATTCACCCGGACGAGCACCCCATGGCCGTGCAGCTGTTCGGCCACGACGCCGAGGTGATGCGGATCGCGGCGGGCATGGTGGCGGAGGCGGGCGCGAGCGCGATCGACCTCAACTACGGCTGCCCGGTTCGCAAGGTCTGC
Organism: Thermoleophilaceae bacterium; assembly: GCA_036378175.1. Classification (GTDB taxonomy): domain Bacteria; phylum Actinomycetota; class Thermoleophilia; order Solirubrobacterales; family Thermoleophilaceae; genus JAICJR01. The sequence goes on along the minus strand of DASUWY010000080.1, from coordinate 4,456 downwards.
AAGACCGGCGCCGGCTCGGCGCTGCTCGACGATCCGGACAAGGGCGTGGCCATCGCGCGCGCGGCGGTCGAGGGAAGCGGGCTGCCCGTGACCGTGAAGCTCCGCTCCGGCAACCGCCCGGGCGAGCGCACCGGACTCGAGCTGGCGCGCCGGCTCGTGGACGAGGCGGGCGTGGTGGGCATCGGCCTGCATCCACGGCATGCGTCGCAGCAGCACAAGGGCGCCCCCGACTACGCGCTCGCCGCCGAACTGGTGGATACGCTCGACGTGCCCGTGGTGCTCTCGGGCGGCCTGCGCGACGAGGAGCGCACGCTGCAAGCGTTCGAGCGGACCGGCGCCGCGGCGGTGATGCTCGCGCGCGGTTCCCTCGGGAATCCCTGGCGGTTCGCGCGCCTCCTGGGCCTGCGCGAGGAGCTGCCCACGCGCGCGGAGATCGTGGATGAGCTGCGCTGGGTGATCGACCGCGCCGAGGAGCATCTCGGGGTGGAGCGCGCGGGACGCTATCTGCGCAAGTTCTACCCCTGGTACGCGGAGACGCTGGGCCTCACGAAGCGGGACCAGCAGCCGCTCGTGACCGCTCCCACCACGGCCCACGCGCGGCTCGCTCTCGACGCTCTCGCAGACGCCGAAACCGCGCAAATCGCGGCCTGAAAAACACCGCTGAATCGGGTAGGCCCGCTGCTAGACTCGTCCGTCCCTCCAGGGTCCGCGGTGGTCGCGGCACGGCGGGATTTTCTTTATGCCAAAGGACGTCATCCTCACTCCCCAAGGGCTCGAAGAGCTCAAGAGCAAGATCGAGTACCTCTCGGGTCCACGCCGGCGCGAAGTGGCCGAGCGGATCAAGGAGGCGCGCGAGTTCGGCGACATCAGCGAGAACTCCGAGTACGACGACGCGAAGAACGAGCAGGCGATGCTCGAGAAGCAGATCGCGGAGCTCGAGGAGAAGCTGCGCTCGGCCACCGTGATCGACCAGAAGTCGGTCACCACGGACGCGGTCTCGGTCGGCACGACCGTCCACGTGAAGGACCAGAAGACCGACAAGTCGGTCAAGTACATGATCGTCGGCTCGTCCGAGGCCAACCCGACGGAGAACAAGCTCTCAAACGAGTCGCCCGTCGGCAAGGCGCTGATCGGCAAGAAGCGCGGCGATGTGGTGTCCGTGCCCGTTCCGCGTGGGCCCGCGCGGAAGCTCAAGATCACCAAGATCGAAGCCTGACTTAGAGTCCCGCCCGTGCCAGAGGGCCAGGACGATCGTCGCTCAAAGCTCGAGCGCCTCCGTTCGGAGGGCGTCGACCCATTCCCGCACCAGTTCGAGGGCGTCACGCCGATCGAGCGGATCCACGCCGAGCACGGCGGCCTCGAGCCGGGCGAGGAGACAGACAGCTCCTACCGCGTGGCCGGCCGGCTGAGCGCGCGGCGCGGGCACGGCGGCGCCGCCTTCCTCGACCTGGTCGATCGCTCGGGCCGCATACAGCTACACGCGCGCAGGGACGCGCTCGGGGAGCAGTCGTTCGAGCGGCTCGTGTCGCTCGACCTCGGCGACCTGATCGGGGTGGACGGCACGGCCTTCAAGTCACGCCGCGGGGAGCTCAGCCTCGCGGTAACCGATTGGACCCTGCTCGCCAAGTCGCTGCGCGCCCCGCCGGAGAAGTTCCACGGCCTCGAGGACATCGAGACCCGCTACCGCCAGCGCGAGCTCGACCTGATCGCGAACGACGAGGTGCGCGAGCTCTTCATCCTGCGCTCGAAGGCGATCTCTGCAATCCGCCGCTGGTTTGACGAGCGCGGGTTCCTCGAGGTGGAGACGCCCATCCTGCAGCCGCTTTACGGAGGAGCGCTCTCGCGCCCCTTCGTGACCCACCACAACGCGCTCGACCGCGACTTCTACCTCCGCATCGCCACCGAGCTCTACCTCAAGCGCCTGATCGTGGGCGGGCTCGAGAAGGTCTACGAGATCGGCAAGGACTTCCGCAACGAGGGCATCTCGCACAAGCACAGCCCCGAGTTCACGATGCTCGAGTGGTACGAGGCATACGCGGACTACAACGACGTCGCGCGGGAGCTCGAGCAGCTCGTGAGCTACGTCGCGGCCGAGGTCGGCTACGACGGCGAGCTGGACTTCAGCCCGCCGTGGCGCCGGGTCAAGCTCCGCGACGCCATCTTCGACAAGACCGGCGTCGACGTGCTGGAGAACCGCGATCGGGACAGCCTCGTGGCGGCGGCGAGGGCAAAGGGCATCGAGCTCGACCCTGGCGAGAGCTGGCCACAGCTCGTGGACGAGCTCCTGTCGAAGTACGTCGAGCCGGACCTCACGCAGCCCACCTTCGTCATGGACTACCCCGTGGAGCTGTCGCCGTTCGCGAAGGCGCACCGGTCGGAGCCGGGTCTCGTGGAGCGCTGGGAGGCGTTCTGCACCGGCATCGAGTTCTCGAACGCCTTCACAGAGCTGAATGACCCGGACGACCAGCGCGCCCGCTTCGAGGCGCAGACGGTGCTGACCGAGGAGGGCGACAAGGAGACGCAGCCCTACGACGAGGACTTCGTCCGGGCACTCGAGCACGGCATGCCTCCCACTGGTGGGGTAGGAGTGGGAATCGACCGGCTCGTGATGATCCTCTCGGGCCGCACCTCCATCCGCGAGGTGATCCTGTTCCCGGCCATGAGGGGCGGCGAGAAAAGCCCCAAAGACCGCGTTCCAGAGCAGTCTTAAGGGTTCGTTACCGGCGTCAAGGCGGGGTACCGCCATTGCTAGACTGGCCCTCAGGCGAGCGAAGGCGCCAGGGAACCTTCACCTGACGGCGAAACTGCCGATTAGGGACAAAAGGCTCCGGGGTATCCCTCACCCGCCGAGATCCGATCCCGTAGAAGGTTTTTAGATGTTCGAGCGCTTTACCGAACGAGCCCGCCAAGTGGTCGTCCTGGCCCAGGAAGAGGCTCGCATCCTCAAGCACAACTACATCGGCACCGAGCACATCCTCCTTGGCCTGCTCCGCGAGGAGGAGGGCCTTGCCGCCCGCGTGCTGGAGTCGCTTGACATCACGGTGGAGCGCGTCCGCGCGCAGGTGGTGCGCATCGTCGGGTCCGGCGAAGAGGTCACCTCAGGCCAGATCCCGTTCACCCCGCGCGCGAAGAAGGTCCTCGAGCTCGCCCTCCGCGAGGCGCTGAGCCTGGGCCACAACTACATCGGGACCGAGCACATCCTGCTCGGCCTCGTGCGCGAGAACGAGGGCGTGGCAGCGCGCATCCTGCTCGACTTCGACGCCGACTCGGAGAAGATCCGCAACGAGGTCATCCGCATGCTGTCCGGTCCCGGCGGTCGCCGCCAGGGCCAGGGCGGCCAGGGCGCGGGCGCCGGCGAGGGCAAGAAGTCCTCGAAGCTGCTCGACCAGTTCGGCCGCAACCTCACCAAGCTCGCCGCCGAGGGCAAGCTCGACCCGGTGGTGGGCCGCGAGAACGAGATCGAGCGGATCATGCAGATCCTCTCGCGCCGCACCAAGAACAACCCCGTGCTCATCGGCGAGCCGGGCGTCGGCAAGACCGCCGTGGTGGAGGGCCTCGCCCAGCGCATCACGAGCGGCGAGGTGCCGGAGCTGCTGAAGAACAAGCAGATCTACACGCTCGATCTGGCCGCGCTTGTCGCCGGTTCCAAGTACCGTGGCGAGTTCGAGGAGCGCCTCAAGAAGGTGATGAAGGAGATCACCCAGCGCGGCGACATCATCCTTTTCATCGACGAGCTGCACAACCTCGTCGGTGCCGGCGCGGCCGAGGGCGCAATTGATGCGGCCTCGATCCTCAAGCCGGCGCTGGCGCGCGGCGAGCTGCAGACGATCGGCGCCACCACGCTCGACGAGTACCGCAAGTACCTGGAGCGCGACTCAGCGCTCGAGCGCCGCTTCCAGCAGATCCGCGTCGACCAGCCCACCATCGAGGAGACCGAGCAGATCCTCAAGGGCCTGCGCGACCGCTACGAGCAGCACCACCGCGTCGCCATCACCGACGAGGCGCTCCACGCCGCGGCCGAGCTCGCGGACCGCTACATCTCGGACCGCTTCCTGCCGGACAAGGCCATCGACCTCATCGACGAGGCCGCATCGCGCATGCGCATCAAGTCGATGACGGCTCCGCCCGTGTACCGCGAGCTCGAGGAGGAGATCGAGACCACGCGGCGCGACAAGGAGGCCGCGATCGAGGCCCAGGAGTTCGAGAAGGCCGCCAACCTGCGCGACAAGGAGCGCCAGCTCACGAACAAGAAGCGCGAGCTGGAGGATCAGTGGCGCGCCGGCGAGACGGGCAACCGCCCGGAGATCGGCGAGGAGGAGATCGCCGACATCGTCTCGATGTGGACCGGCATCCCCGTCTTCAAGCTCACCGAGGCCGAGACCCAGAAGCTGCTGCGCATGGAGGACGAGCTGCACAAGCGCGTCATCGGCCAGCACATGGCGATCGAGGCCGTGTC